>JAYEIY010000193.1:0-9053 GCA_034660375.1 Verrucomicrobiota bacterium | reverse complement strand
GAGACCGATGACGATTGACCCCAGTAGCGCTGCGACAGTGATTTGATTCGCAGTGACACCGGCTCGAGCCAGCGCGCGACATATTGGCCTCAACAGGTTCTGAAAGGCAGGTTTCAGGTCGATGAACCGAGAGCAACTTTAACCTCCCTTGCATTTATTTAAATTACACACCTACTTACCCTCAAAATTAATGAGCTCTTAAAAACATTGCGGAAGATGTTGGCAGAGATAGAAACTATAGTTTATGCCGATAATGCGAGAGATGATGAGCAGGCAACCAGAATGGCTGTGGTGGGAATACTTTCGATTCGCAGTATTATCGAACATATACAGAGAGGAGATGATATGGTTCCCATAGCTGAACTACAGGGAATAAAACTCGGACCAATAAAATTTCTTGCTGCTCCTTTTGAGATTATGCAAGCAATTAAAAATGATGTAATGGCAAAGTCTCAGACTAAAATTCCTTTGGTTATGGGAATTACAAACGGTGCATTGGGATATGCTATAGACAAAACCGTTGTAGCACGGGGAGGATATGCCGTGGATACCGTATCAATTATTGCAGGAATGTTACCTTATGCTAATATACATGAAGAACTCGTTGAAGCTCTTTTGAAATTAGAGAGTATGCTTTAAAAATTGTCCGGTATAGGATTTGTTGTTTTTTGCTATTTTTTCGGGAGTTCCTTCTGCTACAATAAAACCACCTTGGTCTCCGCCTTCGGGACCTAGATCAATGATATGGTCTGCAGTTTTTATAACATCAAGATTATGTTCAATTATTATTACCGTATTTCCCTGATTTCGGAGGGTCTGGAGTACATCCAGGAGTTTATGGATATCTGCTGTATGCAGTCCGGTTGTGGGTTCGTCCAGGATATATAGAGTATGTCCTCGTGTTTGTTTTGCCAGTTCGGATGATAATTTTATTCGTTGAGCTTCTCCTCCTGATAGAGTTGTTGCTGGTTGTCCGAGGTGTATATAGCCCAAGCCCACTCCCTGAAGAGTTTTGAGTTTCTTTTCTAGAGAAGGTATTGCAGAGAAAAAATCATAGGCATCATCTACCGTCATTTCCAGCACATCGTAAATATTTCGTCCTTTATAGCGAATAGAAAGGGTCTCTTTATTGTATCTTTTTCCTGCGCATTCTGCACATTGTACATATACATCGGGAAGAAAGTGCATCTCTATCTTTTTTATACCGTCACCTTTACATGCCTCGCATCGTCCGCCTTTGACATTAAAGCTGAAGCGTCCTTTTTTGTATCCCCGTGCTTTAGCTTCAGGGATTTTGGCAAAAAGCTCTCTTACTGCTGAGAATGCTTTTGTATATGTTATGGGATTTGAACGCGGAGTTCTACCGATAGGGCTTTGGTCTATTACTATCATTTTTTTTATATTTTTGAGTCCATTTATCTCTTTATGCTTACCGGGAATCGCGTCTTTTATGTATCCAAAGTGTCTGTTTAATGCTTTTTTGAGAGTTTGATCTATGAGTGAACTCTTTCCTGATCCGGAAACTCCGGTTATACAACAAAATGTACCTAAGGGAATTCTGACATCTATATTTTTTAAATTATTTTCTGACGCCGCAATTATTTTTATAAACTTTCCCGTACCTTTTTTTCGCTTTGCAGGAATTTCAATTTGCCTTCTCCCAGAGAGGTAATCGCCTGTTATAGATTCTTTGCATTTTATTATATTTTTAGGAGAACCTGAGTAAACAACTTCGCCCCCGAGACGTCCTGCACCCGGACCGAGATCTATTATTTTATCGGCAGCAAGCATGGTTGCTGAATCATGTTCTACAATAACGGCTGTATTGCCTATGTTGCAGAGATTTCGAAGGGTTTTAAGTAATCGTTTGTTGTCACGTTGATGTAGTCCTATGCTAGGTTCATCAAGGATATAAAGTACTCCGACAAGTCCACTGCCAACCTGAGTAGCGAGTTTTATCCTCTGAGCCTCTCCTCCCGAAAGAGTTCCACTTTTTCTGTTGAGATTAAGATATTCCAAACCTACATCTTCTAAAAATCCCAGACGGGCAACCACCTCTCTAATGATCTCATCCGCAATTTTTTCCTCTTCTTTTGTCAGGCTTAAAGATTCAAGAAAATTCTTTGCGTCAGAGATATTAAGTGCTGTAAATTCATATATAGAGATGTCTCCTACTGTAACCGCCAGACTCTCGGGTTTAAGACGTTTTCCTTTGCAGGCGGGACAGTTTACATTAACCATTGCTTTTTCCAGTCGCTTTCTGACTGCTTCACTTTCTGTTTCAAGAATTCTTCTTTTTAAATTTGGAATAACACCCTCGAAAGGCTTGTCTGCCTTGTATTGGCGTCCTCCCCAGCGAAAAGAAAAATGTACATTTTCATCTCCAGAACCGTATATTATTATATTTCTTATTTTTTCTGAGAGCTCTTCAAATGGAGTATTTAAATCAAAGTTATAAAATTTTGCCAGATTTTTCAGCAATTTATTATAGTATTGTATCAGTCTTCTTGGACCGCGTCTCCAGAGGGGTATAGCACCTTTTTTTATGGAAAGTTTAGTGTTAGGAATTACCAGTTCTTCTTTGAATATTCTTGAATGACCAAGTCCATGGCATTTTTTACATGCTCCATAAGGACTATTGAAAGAAAAATTTCTTGGTTCCAGTTTTCCGAAGCTCAAATTGCAGTCTGTACATGCAAGGTGTTCACTGACGATCTCTTCGGTCCATTCATTTGAAGATTTTTCAAGCAATATTGTCATTGTCCCATTTCCACATTTTAGGGACAGTTCGACAGAATCGGAAAGTCTGGAAGAACTACTCTTTCCCGTTATTAAGCGGTCTGCGACTGCCTCAATCGTATGTTTATAGGTTTTTTTTAACTTTATCTTATCATCAAGATTTTTTATTTCTCCATCTATCCTTGCGCGAACAAATCCATCTTTGCGGATAGAATCCAGGATATCTTTATGCTCTCCCTTTTTGCCAACTACGTAGGGTGCAAGAAGCATCATTTTTTTGCCGTCTGGAAATGTCATTATATAATTACATATAGATTGGGGATTCTGGCTTTCTATTGGTTTAGAGCATTTTGGGCAATGCGGATGTCCTGTATGCGCGTAGAGCAGTCTAAGATAATCATAGATTTCAGTAGTAGTTGCTACGGTTGATCGTGGATTACTGCTTGCTGATCTTTGTTCTATGGCAATAGCAGGAGAAAGACCTGTAATATGTTCTACTTTCGGTTTTTGCAATTGATCTAAAAATTGTCTTGCGTAAGAGGAAAGACTCTCTACATATCTTCTCTGTCCTTCCGCATAGAGAGTGTCGAATGCCAGAGATGATTTTCCGGAACCGCTCAAGCCGGTAATAACTGTCATGGCATCACGCGGGATTGTAACATCAATATGTTTTAGGTTATGCTGAGATGCTCCCTTTACTATTATGTCTGAATTTTTGTTTTTCACTTTATACCACTTCTATCTTTTTATTTAGTTTTGAGTGTTTTACACAGTAAATGCCACATATTTAAACCGTAATTATCAGGAAAATCACTTATATTTATTCGTCAAAAAAAAATAATCTGATTTTATTCTTTTGTCCAGTCCAAAAAATGTTTATTAATAATAAGAATTAGTTATTGTAATTCTTTTTCTGACCAATACATTATAATCGTACCTATTTTAAGATATTACAAGTTTTACTTATATGGATATTTTATGGCTGAAGAAAATAAAACACAATTTGATGATGATATTCTTGCTCAAATAGAACAGGAGGCAAGGAAGGCTGCCGGACTTTTCGATGACAATGAATTTAGTGACGATATCCTTCATGATATTGAAGAGCAGGCCATTCGAGAAATAGAAGAAAGTATGCAGGCCGCAAAGGCAAAGAAAACTGAAAGTCAAGTAAATAATGATCCTTTATCCAATTTAGATAAAGATAAGTTAAAAGAAGCTATTACTGACATGTTTTCTCCAGAGGAGATAAGAAAAATAGTAAAAGAAGTTGTTATTGAAAATGACCTTGAAGATCAGATTGAGAATATTGATAAAAAAACCGTAGAGAGTGAAGAAAAAAAGCAAAAAATATCTCCGTCTAGAAAATTTGCAACTGAAGCGGTGATGGAATCTCTTCGAGACAAAGCTAAAGATGATAGTTACAAAGTGAAAGGTTCGAATGAAAAGAAGAGGAAATCCTCCACTGTGTCTCAGACGCAAAAAAGAAAAAAAGGAGCAAGAAGAACATCACATCGTACATCTTCTCCTTCTTCTAAAAAAGTTTCCGAATCTTCAAAAGATATAAAAAAGACTAATAAAAGATCTGATAAGGTGAAAGGTTCGAATGAAAAGAAGAGGAAATCTTCCACAGCTTCTCAGACGCAAAAAGGGAAAAAAAAAGCAAGAAGAACATCACATCGTACAGCTTCTCCTTCCTCTAAAAAAGCTTCCGAATCTCCAAAAGATATAAAAAAAGATAAGACTGATAAAAGACCTGTTAGAGGCAAAGTTATGATGCCTAAAAAAGATGACAGCAAAAAGAATATAAAGATATTTGCAATAGTTGGTATTGTTTTAGTTCTTTTTATTATAGGTATGTTAATGAGTGGAGAAAAAGAAAAGCCGGTAAGAAGAAAACCGTCCAAAGGAGCTACGTTTAAAACTCCAGTGGGAGGTAAAAATGCTCCTTCTTCTGCAAAAAAAACCACGTCAAAATGTAAATATAAAACGTACTCAGAACTGAAAACTGCAACCACTAGAGTTCCTAAAAACAGTAGAGAAAATTTATTGAAGCTCGTTGCAATGTTTAAAGAATATAAAAAAGCATATCCCTCTAGAAGTGAAGATGTTGTAAAATGTGAAAAAAATATAAAAAATATAACGAACTATATGAACCGAATGTTTAAGGAGTAATTTTATGTCTTTACCAATCGTAGAAAAACAACAGGTTTTAATGGCTCCCTCAATTCTTGCAGCAGATTTTAGTTCTCTGGGAACTGATATTGTGGATGTTGAGAAAGCTGGTGCAGATATGTTGCATATTGATGTTATGGATGGACATTTTGTCCCAAATATTTCATTAGGACCTCCCATCATAGAATCAATACGTAAAACTTCTTCACTTTTATTTGATGTACATTTGATGATTTCTCATCCCCTAGATTATGTGGAAAGCTTTAAACAGGCAGGTGCTGATCACATTACCTTTCACCTGGAAGCAGAATCTGATGTAAACAAAACTCTGGATAAAATCCGTTCATGCGGTTGTTCCACAGGGCTTTCCCTGAAACCCGCGACTCCCGCAGAATCCCTGAAACCATATCTTGAAGAACTAGACATGATTCTGGTTATGACAGTTGAACCTGGATTCGGAGGACAGTCTTTTATGCATCCTATGCTCGAAAAGATTCAAACTTTAAGAGAAATGATTGATTCTTCCGAGAAACAGATTCTTCTTGAGGTAGATGGAGGTATTAATGCTGAGACGGCTCAGTTGGTAAAAGAAGCCGGTGCAAATGTTTTTGTTGCGGGAACCAGTGTATTTCGTGCAGAAGATATGTCTCTTGCTATTGAGCAAATGAAATCATGAAAATAATCTCAGTTAAACAAATGCGTCATCTTGATGCAATTACTATCGACAAAGGTACGCCCGGAGAAATCCTCATGGAACGAGCAGGGGAGGGGGTCTTTTATGAAATTCTGCATTTTCTGTCATTCTATCCAAAACAATATCATCAAAAAATCTGTATTTTAACAGGCAAGGGCAATAATGCAGGAGATGGCTATGTTATTGCAAGACTTTTTGGTCAGAGAACAGACTATCCAGTCGAGGTATATTCTGTATGCCAAAAAAATGAATTGCAGGGAAATGCTCTTAATAATGCCGAAAGACTTCCTGAAAGTGTAAGTCTTTATCAAAAAATAACTCCTCCCGAATTTTCTAAAGGAACTGTTGTTATTGATGCATTATTGGGAACCGGAATAAAGGGGAATCTTAGAAGTCCTTATCCTGAGTGGATCGAAGTGGTAAATTCTTCCCATTGTCTTGTTGTCGCAATTGATATCCCATCCGGATTGAATGGTGATACCGGACTTACAGATTCAAATCCCATATTGGCAGATCTTACTGTAACCATGGCTCTTCCCAAAAAAGGTTTGCTTTTGCCTGAAACACTGGGAATTTGCGGACGAATAAGGACAGTTGATATTGGAGTTGATAACAAAGATATAAATACCTTAGAAGGTTTTGGAAATGCTGTTTTTGGAGATGATGTACAGAGTTTTTTAGACCGACTGCCTGGTAACTCTCATAAAGGTACACAGGGTACAGTAAATATTGTTGCAGGTTCGCGATTGTATACAGGTGCCCCGGTTTTATCTGCCATCGCCGCCGCCAGGGGAGGTTGCGGATATGTAAAACTAATTGTACCCAACTCAATTCGGAATTTACTCCATAATTTGCCTAACTCAGTAATTCTTAATGAACTTGATGATGAAAATAAAGGTTTTTTTACCTTTAAAAGTATTAATGCTTTGAAAAAAATGGATTTAGCCAATTCAGTAATTATTTTTGGTCCAGGAGTCGGACGAAATATAGAGTCTCTTGGTGTTTTAAAAGAAATTCTGAAAGTTGATGTTCCTGTCGTTATTGATGCCGATGGTTTGTTTTTTCTTGAAAAATGTCGTAATTTAATAGAAAAACGCTCATTTCCTACCATTATTACTCCACACCCAGGCGAAATGCGTCGCATTATAGAAAAAAATATAGGAAAAAATGATTTTTCTATTTCTTCCAATTCTGAACGCGGAGAAGTAGCATCCATAGTGGCTAAAAAAATGAAAATTTATGTAATCCTGAAGGGCAGGGGAACAATAATAGCCTCTCCTGATGGAGATGTTTCAATAAATACTTCTGGAAATGCAGCTTTGGCAACTGCCGGTTCAGGCGATGTTTTGACTGGATTAATAGGAGCTTTTATTGCTCAGTCAAATTCACCTGTTATTGATGCATTAAAGACAGCAGTTTTTATTCACGGAAGAACTGGAGAATTGTCTCCCTATGGAGAACGTGCATTGATTGCCGATGATATCCCAGCACTAATAGGTCCCGCAATGAGAGATATCTCTTGCTTTGCATAGATCTTACCTCAAAAGTTTTTTCTTTACACTGAAATTCTAGTTTTTAGTGTGTATATCTTGCAAGTTTTTACAAATTTTACTCTTAATTTAGATATTTACGCTGACTAATTAGACCCTGCACGAAAAGGTTTTTAACCTAGAAAACCTAGCAAAATATATTTAGAGTTGTCTCTTTCTTGTTTTCAAAAAGTTATGTGGTTTTAGATGTTCACCTTTTGGGTTAAATGTAAAATGATTTAACCATATAGGTTGGCAAAACTTGTCCATATATTGCGTTAGTTTCGCCTTGCAGTATTATTTATACTGCTCGCCTCACTGCCTTATCTAGGAAAAAGTTTTATCCAACTGCGTTATTTAGATTTTAAAACCAAAAACCTTTTTGTGGATGGTCTGTAGGTTTAAAATCAGAGATTTTAAATTTTATTTGAATCTCCTTTTCAGGTTTAGTATATCGACATAAATCTTTTGCTTTTTAATAAAATAGATTTTATAGTTTTCAGAGGCTTTTCATGTATTGCGTGAATTGAGATTTTCTTTCGTTTCGAAAGAGATAATCCTTTTGAAACAAAAGGTAAAAATATAAATAGTTTTTTGAAATATGCTATTTTCTCTTGTAAATTTATTGAAGAGTTCCTATTTTATTAAAGTATTTGTCTCTAATAGCCTGCACAGGTTAATTTTATTCCTCGAAAGAAACAAAAAAAATATAAAAAAGGATTTTATTTATGCGTTACTTAATTGTCTGTTTTGTTTTTGTTTTAATTTCTATCAATGCATCTTTTGCACAACTAAACTGGGAGAAGAAAATTATTGAACTAAATGCAACCTATAAAGATACTGAAATAACAGCAATCTTTAATTTTGTAAATAGCGGTGATTCTCCGGTTAATATCCATAAAGTAAAGACTTCATGTGGCTGTACCACAGCAAAACTTGAAAAAAGAGTATATAGATCAGGTGAAAGTGGAACCATTATGGCAACTTTTAAATTTGGGAACAGAGTTGGAAGTCAAAGAAAAAAAGTATACGTATATACCAGTGATAAAAACCAAAGACTTGTTACCCTGGAAATAAAAGTAGAGATTCCCCAGGTTGCAGAACTAAGTAAGACTTTCTTGAAATGGAAATTGGGGAAAACTCTTGAAACAAAAAATGTTGAAGTTACCATTCGAAAAGATGCAGATGTACACATTATTGGTGTTGATTCAAGTCATGATTTTATTAGACCACTCTTGAAAAAGATTTCTGATAAAAAATATACAATAGAAGTAACCCCAAAACATATCACTGAGAAAGCAAATGCTACAATAAGTATTGATATAACTTATCCAAATAAATCCATAAAAGTCCTTAAAGTCTATGCCAGGATTAAGTAAATAGACACTCTAGAAAAAGCCTTTGAGGAAAACGAAAAATGCTTTTCGTGCAATGTCTAAACTAATTGTTTTACATATTTTCTATGGCTGTGTCTCCTTATTTCCTATGGCTGCGTCGCAAGCTCCTTACCATAGGCTGATATAGTGCACGCCGTTGGCGCGCTGGAATTTTTGTTTTACATATTTCCTATGGCTGCGTCGCAAGCTCCTTACCATAGGCTGATATAGTGCACGCCGTTGGCGTGCTGGAATTTTTGTTTTACATATTTCCTATGGCTGCGTCGCAAGCTCCTTACCATAGGCTGATATAGTGCACGCCGTTGGCGCGCTGGAATTTTTGTTTTACATATTTCCTATGGCTACGTCGCAAGCTCCTTACCATAGGCTGATATAGTGCACGCCGTTGGCGTGCTGGAATTTTTGTTTTACATATTTCCTATGGCTACGTCGCAAGCTCCTTACCATAGGCTGATATAGTGCACGCCGTTGGCGTGCTGGAATTTTTGTTTTACATATTTCCTATGGCTACGTCGCAAG
>JAYEIY010000192.1:0-9093 GCA_034660375.1 Verrucomicrobiota bacterium | reverse complement strand
CTTAGAAATCCATTTTTTAGCCACTAATTCATGAATAAAAACAAGGACATGGGTTCCCACGGATTCACGAATAAAAACAAGGACATCATAGGTTGCCACGGATTCACGAATAAAAAACAAGGACATGGGGAGCCACGAATTCACGAATAAAAACAAGAGCATATTCAATAAAATACGCCTTGCACACATCAGAGTTCAGAGAGCTTTAGCGTGGGAACCAATACATTCACGGTCACGCTAAAGCTATAAACTCTAACTGTATTTTGTAAAACGAGAGGATTTATGAGCAGAAAAAAATACATAGTTATACATGGTCACAGTGCCTCTTTACTGGATACAGTACTATTACTTGAAACGTTGAGTTCGTTTGAATCTTTTTGGTATAATCAATACTTTTATATTCCCCGTAAAGCAGAATTAGCGGTTCGTCAACTACTTTCGGCAGAACATTCTAAGAGTCGCTTATTTTCTGCTCTACAGAAAATTATTGTCTCTAGGATGCTCCAAAGTTGTGATTCTCCTCACCCCATCACTAATCCTGAAGCATACATTTCTTTGGGAGAACTATCCTTAATGGACGAATTGCCGGAACTTGCAATTCCCTTTGGTCCGGAATCCCGCAAATACCGTGCACAAGAACTTAATTCCGAGGGAATCTCTGAATTGCTATCTATCTTTAAGTCGTCCAAACATTCCTTTGATAGCATTTCCTCTCTTGTGTCTTATATTTCATCTTCAATGTTAAAGAAAACAGGGGAAATGTATTCTGAAAAAGAAAGCATGAAGCGTCTTGAAGAGATTTGCGATGATTCTGAGGTTTTACAAGATTTTTCTGCTCTACGTGATATCAATATTGGTGGTAGCGATCTAGATACATTATCAAGTGCCGTATTTTATGCTCATGTATTATCCTTCGGCAATACAAAAGAGAATATTTATGGAAAAGATTATCAATTTGTTTTTATGAGATACCATGAAGGATTAAAGCACTGGACATCACTTTTAGAGCCTGGCGATATATATATGGCAGATATACCTATCAGTACTATTCCAGATCTGCGAAGCGACTTAATTTCTCTTAAAAAAACTGGTTTTACTCTAAAACGTTATGAAGATCACCATCCCTATACAAAAGAACAATTAACTGAACTTGTAAAATTAAAGAAAGAAGGCTTATTGGAATATTTTGCCATGAGTGGTCCGGAACAGGGCAAAGAACTCTCTGAAAACGAGATGAAGTGTGGCGCTGATATGGTTTTTGAAAGCTTGATTAAAAAATCGGAATTTAATACAGAAGCCATAGAATTTCTACAGGTATGTACGCATGGTGAAGATCTTGCAAGAGATAGAAAGCCAACAGGAAAACTCTTAACAGAACTCATCAAAGGCGGAATAAATCAAATAGAACTTGCACAAAAGCTTCTTTTATGTAAAAAAAAGAAAGATATTTATTCTCTTTTGGAATCAGAAGGTTGGCAAAAACAGGTTATAGAAGAACGAAAAAAAGTTGCCGATATTTCTGACAAATTTCTTCATAATATACAACTTCTTGAAGCAGATAGACCATCTACCGATGCCGGAATGCTGAGTGGAGCCCCTTATTGCGAGGGAAGTGATATGCCTATTCAAAATTATGAATTACAAAAGAATGGAAAATTGAAAGTTGAAGATGGAGAATTAAATACGAACAAAAAGCAAAAACTTAACATTTTGATTTGTCTTGCTCCTCGAACTGCAAAAAATGAACCAAAGTTAAATATTGGGAGAGCTTGCGAATACTTTGGAAGAAATATGCCTGAAATTGATTATCTTTTGTATTGTTATGGTTCAAGTTTAATTGTCAGCCGTAGACTAAACCAGGCAGATTCTTGTATAAACCTCTCAGATTTGATGCGTAACATCGGAACAGACGAAGACGGCGGACATGCCGGTGCAGCAGTATGTTGTCCTGAAAACAACAAGAATTATCCACATACTCTTTTGGGGTCTGTAGATTCTGGAAATTTTTCCAGATATTGTCGTTATCTTACAGAGAAAATAGAAGGGATTGTTTACAAAGGTGACAAAAATACGCCTGACCAAAGTACCGAATCTGTTTTTCTAAGAAAAAATCTTTCCAAGATACAACCTTCTGAAAATATTACCAAAGGTGGGATACGTTTATTCATTTTGATTGTCGTCGCTCTTTTGATTGGACTTGGTGTCATTCTTTTTCTTGGAGAATACAGATTTCAAAAAGTAAAAGAAAGTAACAAAGACTTTTTCCCCTGGATTAAGGATGTAGGATTAGACAAAAGGACTGGGAAACAGCAAAACAACGGTAACCAATAAACGGACAACGGATTAACAATGTATTTACGTAGAATTATAGGTTTAGCAACAGGATATATTGCAGGAATTATCTGCGCAACAGTTTTCGTAACGAATCAAACTGTTTTGCAGATTACTTTTGCTAGCATTGCTATCCTTACATTTGCTTATTTAGGCAGGATTATTTATTTAGAATACAAATGGATACCTGTTTCTTTGACAAAACAGATATTACCTATTTTTCTCTTTGCTTTTTCATTGGGAAATTTGATTGCCAATAAAGATTTACATCCATCTACAAAATCTGCATCATTTTATAGTTCTCTTAAGGATGCAGATTTCATTGAAGTCAGGGGGTGGATTGCTGCTGAACCGGAGCGTCGCAGACAAAATCGTCTGGATCTTCGCATCAGAGTATCAGAAGTCAAAAAGTTTGGCGACAAAAAATGGATTTCTCTTAATTCACATGATATTTTTGTTAATATACGCCCCCCTTCCAAAGGAAAATCGGGGAATATTTACGATCAATTATCTCACCCTCAAGCCTATGGTTACAAGATTGAATTGAGTGGAGCTTTTGTAAAATCCGAATGTGCCTCTAATCCAGGCGGATTTGATACTAAGATGTTTCGTCTCGGAGAAGGGTATAGTGGAACTGTAAAAATTATGGATTGGAGGATGCCAAGATGGAAACAGGGACATATTAAAATTACGGAAAAAACCAGAGGATACAGAATGATTGAATATGCTCTGGCAACAAAAGTCCGCTTTTTACGTACATTCAGAAGATCTATTTTTTCACCGGTTTCAAAATTTATCAGTGGTGCTACGTTAGGGACACGTTTTGCTCTCCATGGGGAAGAGTATAAAGGGAAGAAGATAGAAGATAGTTTCAGACATTCAGGAGTTGGGCATGTACTTGCTGTTTCAGGATTACATGTAAGTGTTGTAGCTCTTCTTCTTTACACTCTTTTTAGTTTAAGCGGTTTAAATCCCAAGTTTTTTGCTCCTATTGTTATTATTTTACTCTGTGGTTTTGCATTTTTAACCGGAGCGCGTCCATCAAGTTTACGGGCTACCATAATGAATTCAATTATAATTATTACTTTTGTTTATGCGGGTGCAGGTTTTAAGGGGGCAACATTTATAGGTATGTCGATAGCATCTTTTGCTATTCTTTTCAGGCGTCCGATGGTTTTATATTCTGCTGGTTTCCTTCTTTCTTTCGGAGCTGTTTTATCTCTGGTTCTTCTAACCAATCCTGTGGACAGAATTCTTAGACAGCTACGGGGGGCTGTTTTAGTTTTTTGTATTATGTGCTATACCACTATTTTAATATTTGCCTGTACCAATTGGGGATTATTTATTCGTTGGGAATCTATGTTTATTATTGTATCCTTTTTTATCTTTTTTATAAATTTGGGAAATATGATCAATCGGAGATTTCCTATTTTATTACGTTTTCGTTTTGACAAGATTCCAGATTTACTGAGAACCTTTTTATCGGCACAATTTGCTATTCAGATAGGGATGATGATTCCTATGAGTGCTTTTTTCTTCGGAAATTTCCCTATTGCGGGCATGTTTGTTAATTTATTAGCGATTCCGATGGTTGGAATAATTGTTCAGCTCGGCATTTTAACCGGTCTTTCCGGTTTAATTCCCTATATCGGTAGCTATCTAGCCTTTCTATTCGGGGCTGCAAACTACTTTTTTGGGAAATCTTTTATTGTTATTGCCCATGCAGGAACAGAGTTTTTTCCATATCCCCCTGTTCCCAAACCCACTGTCACCTGGATAATTATGTATTATTTAATTGTTGCATTTTTTCTAAGTGGAAAAACCTGGTTTAAATATCTTCAAACACTCGTTTTTAAAAATGCTTCAAAACATAAAATCATCATTTCTCGTATTTTACCTAGTTTAACTCTTATTTCATTAATCCTTTTTTCAATTATACGTATGACAGTTTATTCTAGGAATACTTATACTGTCGACGTCTTGGCCGAATCGAATATTCCAGTTATATGCATTACAACTGATGAGCACAAAGATGGTGCTGTCATTTTTAACACAGGAAGTGGATTTTTTGCATCCAGACATATTAAAAATACGCTTTTAGCCAGACATAAACTAAAAATTGATGATGCTTTGATTTCTGCTTATGATCAGGACTTTTCAATGGCTGGTTTAGCAGAATTATCGGGACTTTTAGACATAGAGACTATTCATTTTCCTGCATTTTCTTCAAAGATGAAAGATTTAAATTATTATGAAGAGAATCCTGATAAATTTTATAGTGCAGTTGGGGGAAAAAAGATGCTTAAAGCGGGTCGTAAAAGAAGTTGGTGGGCAACAAAATGCTTTAAGGGGTTTTGCGAACTCCGCAAATCTATTAAAGAAAACTGTTGCGACTCAGATAAAGTTTTTTCGGTTTTTGATGCTCCAGGCGTTCTTCAACTAAAGAATGGAGTTAAAATTAATTTTTTAACGTCTCTTTACAGTACATATCCGGGAGTTTTCAGTTTTACTCTCGGCGGGGAGAAGTGGCTTATTGTTGCTGATCCCTATAATAGAACTATTCCAAAGCTTTCTGAAAAAACATTAACATGTAATGTACTCGTATTGGGTGGACCTCCCAAAAAGAGAAGTAAAAAACGGGATAAATATAATAAATATTTTCTTGGTTTGGAAGAGTTATTATCAAGAATAAGTCCTGAAAGGATAATACTAACAACAGAAGAACAGCAGAAAGATTTATTACAAAAGAAGGCAGTTGAAAAAGCTGTAGAATTATGTAAAAGTTCAGCGCAGGAACTTTTTCACAGAACAGATGTTTCCAGAGTATATACTGAAGAAATAAAAATAAAATAGAAAAACTTTTAATGTTAAATCGCTTATTATCATTTTTTGTTAGGATTTTATTATGTTTTCGTTATAAAGTTGAATTAAAGGGACTTTCAAAGATAGAAAACGACAAAAATAGCGGAATTCTGTTTTTACCTAACCACCCTGCTCTGATAGATCCCGTCATTATGACATCCCTCCTCCATACTCGCTTCAAAGTTCGTCCCTTAGCAGATGAAGAACAGGTCGATCGTCCATTCATTCGTTGGATTGCAAAGCGTTTAAATATTATTACTATCCCGGATTTTGGAAAAAAGGGCAATATGAAAGGTGGCGGGATTGATTCAACTATAAAACAAATAACAGATGCTTTAAAGAACGGAGAAAATATTCTTTTATATCCGGCTGGGCATATTTATAGAGACCGTTTTGAAAATTTGGGGGGGAATAGTGCAGTTGAAGCCATTTTTAACGATTTTCCAGAAACTCGCGTTGTTCTAGTCAAAACAGAGGGGCTTTGGGGCAGCTCTTTTGGGTATGGTCCCGGCGAAACCCCTGATCTGGGAAAATCTCTTAAAAATGGGATTTTAGGGATATTTTTTAGTTTTATTTTTTTTGTCCCCAAACGAAAGGTTACCATTACCTTTACAGAACCTGACGATATTCCTAAAGAAGCTGATAAAATGGATATAAACCGTTATTTGGAAGCATATTACAATGAAAATGCTCCCAAAAACACTTATATTCCCTATTCTATCTGGCAGGGAAATAAACCGGAGGTACGTCCTGAACCCCAGAAAAAGAAATTAAGCGGTGATCTTAACTCAGTTCCAGAAGCAACGAAAAAACTGGTTCTCGAACATCTTGCCGATGCTTGCGAGAAGAAAAAACTTTCTGAAAAAGATGAGTTAAGCAAGGATTTAGGTCTAGATAGTCTCACAAAAATGGAATTAACCAACTGGCTCGAAAAAGAATTCGGTTTCCCCCAGGGAAATCCAGATTCTCTCGTTACTGTCTCCGATGTAATGTTGGCAGCCTGCGGACAAGCAATTACAACAGATGAAATAACACTAAATCCCGTCAATAAAAACTGGTTCTATAATAAATCCCCCGAAATTCCTTTAACTTTCTTTCAAAAACAAGACAATTTTCCTGAACCCGAAAATGTAATTGAGGCATTTTTGAAACAGGCTGAAAAAAATCCCAAAAAAATCATAGTTGCAGATAATACAACGGGTACAAAGACATATCAGGATCTGGCAATGGCTATATTTGCATTAAAACCTTTTTTGGAAAAAATTCCTGAAAAAAATATTGGCATTTTGCTCCCCTCCTCTGTTGCAGCTGTAATTTCATATCTCGCATGTATTTCTGCCAGAAAAGTTCCTGTAATGATTAACTGGACTGTGGGAGAACGAAATTTAGCACACATATTTAAAACATCTGATATTAAAACAATTATTTCTGTTCAACAAATGATTAGTCGCCTTGAGTTTAGCGATAAGCTTTTCAATGACATTAATCTATTTTATTTACAAAATGTTTTGCAAAAACTTACTTTAACTGACAAAATAAGCGTCTGGTTAAAATCCCGTTTTTTTAGAGCATCACTGAAACGTACAGCCATAGATGAAACCGCAGTAATCCTTTTTACAAGTGGTTCAGAAAACCTTCCAAAGGCAGTTCCACTGTCACATAAAAATATTCTTACAAATGTCAAAGACATCTCACAGGTAATAAATATACAGCAAAAAGACAGACTTATCGGCATTCTACCCCCATTCCACTCTTTTGGCATATCCGGGGCACTTATTATGCCGATTTGCATTGGATTGCCAACAGTATATCACACCGATCCTACAGAATCTTCCACTATTGCAGAAATAATAAACAAATACAAGATCTCAATGCTACTTGGAACCCCTACATTTCTCGGAGGAATCATAAGAACGGCTTCTAAACATCAACTTGATTCATTAACCCTTGCTTTTGTAGGAGCAGAAAAGTGCCCCGAAAACCTCTATAAAAGAACTGCCAAAATCTGCAAAAAAATGGTTCTTCTCGAAGGATATGGAATTACAGAGTGTTCCCCCGTTGTTTCGGTCAATAGACCAAAAAATCCACAACAGGGAACAATAGGACAGGTTTTACCCTCTGTTGAATATATTATTGTTAATCCTGACACTCTGAAAAAAGTTTCAAGAGGAACAAAAGGACTGCTTCTTGTACGCGGTCCAAGCATCTTTTCGGGATATATGAATTATGAGGGGGCTTCCCCATTTGTTGAATTGGATGGTAAAAAGTGGTATAAAACCGGTGATCTTGTTATTGAGGATGAGCAAGGAATTCTTACTTTTGCGGGCAGAATAAAACGTTTCATAAAACTCGGCGGCGAAATGATTTCGCTTCCTGCAATTGAAGATGTGCTGACTCCGCACTTTTCCAATGATTCGCCTGAAGGTCCAATGATTGCTGTAGAAGCGACTTCCCACGAAACAAGTCCGGAAATAATTTTGTTTAGCATGATAGATACGGATAGGGAAGAAGTGAACAACATTATTAGAGCAAGTGGGCTTTCTCCTCTCTACAATATCAGGAAAATTGTCAAAATTGCACAGATTCCACTTCTCGGGACAGGAAAGACAGACTACAGAACACTTAAAACGCTTATTTGACAGGATTTGCAAAGAAGAAATAGGGCGAGAGACAGGATTACAGGATTTGCATGATTAACAAGATGTTTTAATAGGGGAAAAAGGTTAAATCCCAATTTTCCAAACATTCTTTTCTAAAAATGCTTCTATTGTTTGTCTTTTGGCTTTATTAATGAGGTTGGAGTGGGATTTTTTAGTTTTTTTTGCATATTCGGACAGTTTGACAATTTCTTTTCTCTCCATGTAAGCAAGTCTTTTATGATAACTGCTTGTTAATGCTTTTCCGACAATTTCTTCCATAATCAATGTCTTGCCACTAATATCAAAATCATTAAAAGCATCATAATATAACCGCCTATCAATAAATTTAATATTTATAGGAACAAATCCTTCTCTTCTCAACAAATAGTTATTTATTACTCTGCCTATACGACCATTTCCATCAACAAATGGATGAATATTCTCAAATTGAAGATGAAGTAATGCGATTCTTTTTATAATATTTTTGTTGTATGTTGAATTATATTCTACAAACATTTCATCTATTTTCCCAATTATCTTTTGGGGATCAACAGCAATATGATTGGCAACACGAACCCATTCATTATCATTTCGAAATCTACCGGCAACATCATCTCTAATATTTGACAATAACATTTTATGCAAAAAGAGTATCATATCTCTATCAAGCTCTTGAGCCTTTGCCTTATCTCTAATATAAAAAACAACCCTTGCCAGATTTTTAGCCTCAAAAATCTCCCGCTCAGATATAAATCTATCAAGATCAATCTGCAATAATAATTTTTCCGTTTCTTCAAGAGAAAGTGTACTGTTTTCAATTGCATTAGAATTATAAACCTGTTCTGCTACTTCTGTTTCATCAAGAAGCTTTAGAAGAGAAGCATTTTTAGGCGCAATTTCGCAAAAACGCCTTCTAAGATGCTCTATTTTTTTATATACACTTGAAATCTTTGTCATAATTTAAAATTAATATTAATTAACTTTTTTACAAGCAAAACAGTAAAAAAATAAAAAAATAAAGATATTTTCACGGTTTTAATTCTAAAACCGTTAAAAACTAACAAAAATGAAGTAATTTTCATCTTTTTGTATTTTTGGAGTTCGCTTTCAGCGAACAATTTGTGTGTGTCAGAACTCCAAGTTATCGAGCAACTCAGATTCCCTTTTTTTATCCAGGATATTATTCCACCTCATCTAAGGTCAATTCTTAAAAAAGAATCTCCGTTTTATCCCCACCGGGGATATTCACCGTAGCCCACCG
>JAYEIY010000191.1:0-9187 GCA_034660375.1 Verrucomicrobiota bacterium | reverse complement strand
AGAAGATTACAACCAAGTTCCCAGCCATGGTTATCTTGCATTATCATTCAACATTCATAATACATCATTATCAGAAGCAAAAAAAATTGAATTTAATTTGGGATATCGAAATATAGCGAGAAAAACCATAGTTGTTCCACCGCGTTCAATTACAGCAATGCCTGTTTATGTTCCCGCAACTGCATTTAGAAATACGCATTGCTTTTTTTATATTAATAATCAAAAAATGGATGCCTTTACTATTAACAGAAAATATTCATACACTAACTCGCACACAATTTTTGCAGGAAAAAAGAGGGGATATAAACTGCAAGAAACTTTAAATAAGTATGGTCTGCTTGAAGAAAAAACGAAATCTGGAAGGGTAAAACAAGGAAATAAAACTTCATTTCAAGTTTCTTCGCTTGATATCAGTAATTGGAGCGACAATTGGCTGACATACGGTTCATTTGACGCTGTTGTTCTCAGCTATAGAGAATTTACAGATACTACTTCCGCAGTAAAAGAGGCATTAACCGGGTATATGAAATGTGGGGGTACACTAACTATTATTGGAGGCACTCTGCCTGAACTCCAAAAAATTTTCCCGGCAATATCACAAAGAGAAACTAATACATGCACAATAAAAAAAAGTGGTTTTGGTTATTGCATCTGGATTCCTGACGATTATTCAAACCCTATTAATAAGATGACTTTAGTCCGAATAAAAAAACATTGGTCCTCCGGAAAAAACTTCTGGAAATATACTGAACCATTTTCTAGTATTAACAACTACTTTCCTGTCAAAGGGGAACTAACAGTTCCTGTAAAATCGCTATCTGTCTTAATGTTTTTGTTTGTAATCCTTGTCGGTCCAATAAATATTATTATACTCATGAAAATAAAAAAACGAATTCTTTTATTGGTCACGGTTCCTGCCATTTCAGGAATCTTTTCACTCATACTACTACTTTTCTTTATATTCGGAGAAGGCTTCGAAAAACTTTTAAGAATACAGAGTATTACCCTGTTAAATCAAGATACAAATCATGCATCAACACTGGGATTAGCCTCGTTCTACTCAACTCTTTCTCCAAGCAAAGGATTAATTTTTGACAACGAAGCAGAAATAACCATACAGAACGCTGATACTATCCGTAGACTATACAGTCGTAATCCCAATCTTAACTACCAAATGCAATGCGGAGAAGAACAAATTATGCATGGAGATTTTGTTCGTGCAAAAATCCCGTCTATATTCAAGGTTAGAAAATTCGTGAGAACAAAAAATAAGATTGAATTTATTAAAGATGGTCAAGATATTTTATGTACAAATGGTCTTGGGGTTTCAGTCAAAAATCTATGGTTATTTACAAAAGAAGGATCTACATATAAAATGGACACGGAAAAAATGGAAGCTGGAGATGAAATAAGCCTCGTAAAATGTCAGCTAGAACGTTCAGATTATGATTATAGTAAAGTTTCTCCTTCTTACCTTATTTCTATTCTGGAGGATCCCAAAATAAAAGTCTCATCTTTAGGCAATCCACAGAAAGGAACATATTATATTGCAATCCTGGATGATAATCCATTTATCTCTAAGGCACTAAAAAATGCAGATCCCAAAAATCATTCCAATGTCGTTATTGGCGAAGGAATAATTTTCAGAACAAAAGGAGGTAACTAAGATGGATATCAAAGTAGAAATAAAAGGATTGAAAAAACATTTTGGAAAAACCAAAGCAGTTGACAATATAGATTTTGCATTTGAGTCAGGCAATACTTATGCATTTATAGGACCAAATGGAGCGGGAAAAACAACAACTATGCGCCTTATAGCAACCATGGATTTACCCACTGCCGGAGATATTACTATTAATGATATATCTGTCTTTGATTTTCCGGATGTTGCAAGAGAACTTATTGGATTTGTCCCAGACGCCCTCCCCTCAATAAAAAACATTACCGTACATGAATATATTGATTTTTTTGCACGGGCATACGGCCTTAAAGGAAAAAGAAGAGATAATTCAGTAAAAGATGTCGAAGAATTTACTGGACTTGACAAATTCCAAGATAAAACACTTGCCGCTCTATCAAAAGGCATGAAACAACGCGTATGCCTGGGACGAGCACTAATTCATGATCCCCCAATTCTTATTATGGATGAACCCGCTGCAGGACTGGATCCCCGAGCAAGAGTCGAACTGCGCGAGTTAATAGCACTGCTGACAGAACAGGGAAAAGCAATTTTAATAAGTTCGCATATTCTTACCGAACTTACCGATATTTGCAATGGTGCAATAATTATCGAAAAAGGAAAAGTTATCCATTGCGGCGACTATGAAAGTATCCTCGACACAGGACTTAGCCTTAATGGAAAAATGAATAAGAATGGAGAAAAAATAAAGATCACCAATATAAGGATAAAATTACTCCATGATGCAGAAAAGCTTGTTAAAGAATTATTGACACTCCCAAAAATATATGGAGCCGATACCATAAAAAATGAGGTTATTCTCGGATATGGAGGCAATGAACAGGAAAGTGCAGAATTATTGGCTTCCCTTATCAAAAAAGGATATCTAATTACTGAATTCAGAAAACATAAATCATCCCTGGAAGATGCTTTTATGAACCTGACAAAAGGTGAACTGCAATAATGCTGAAAAAATTAATAAATAAAGTTGAACTAAACCCGATTCTAATAAAAGAAACCCGCCAGGCAGTACGCAGCCAGGCGATTATAGGAACAATTATTCTTTTTCTGGCAATCCTTTTTCTGTGTGCTATTTTTTCAATGTTTACCGGATTCAAAGGAACAATACCATTGGAAAAAGGAATTGGAAAAGATCTGTTCCTTATCATTTCTGTCATATTTACCTGTGTATCCAATATAATCCTCCCTCTCTACATGCTCACGACCTTCTATAAAGAACTTCAACACGCTGACAATGAACTGTTTTTTGTTACAAGCTTGTCTCCTGGACAGATAATAAGAGGAAAATATTTTTCAGGACTACTTGTTTTAACACTTATTATATCCCTATTTTTCCCATTCATGTTACTTTCATATTTTTTAAGAGGTATCTCCCTCCCAGCAATATTTTTATCCATTTTAGGCATATCAATTTGTTCCTCAATGATACAGGCATTTGCTTTTTTACTCGGCGCACTCTCAAGATATGTAAAATCTATTGTTGTAAAAACCATTGGAATCGCTGCAGTGATTACCTCATTGTCAAGTCTAACTTCTATGATATGGAATCTCTTTAAATATAGTCATTTTTTTCGTTTAAATCATTCTGTTTTATTTCCCCTGGGATTTTTTACTATTATACTTATTATATTTTCTCTCTTTTTTCTATTGTGCGCAAAAGCATTAATTTCAGATAGTATGACAAATCGCATATTTCCGTTAAGAATTTTTATTCCATCTGGAATTTTTATAATTACTGGACTGATATTTACTTTAGGCTATTTTATGAAAAGGTATTACTCGGAAATAAGACTAAATCAGCCCTATGAAATACTTTTTATCATTTCAAGCATAATTATTTCAATCTTTACTTTTATTGGTTTTTGCGAAAGACACAAGACTTCCAGACGTGTAAAATACGCTATTCCAAAAAACAAAAAATTACGTTTTTTATCCTACCCATTTTATTCTGGTGCTCAAAATGGAATTGTATGGGGAATTATTACATTTTCAATTCTCTTATTTATATATACATTTGCTTTAAACAATACGCCTTTTGTAAGTGGTTCGATTGACAGTAAAGTGATAAGGACAGGAACTGTCTTTTTTGTCCATACATTATTTTATGCATTAGTAGGTCTTGTCATCTACAGAACTTTCTTTAAAAGGAGTCGTGATTCCCGGTTCACTGGTGTTACATCACTTTGTTTTGCAGCTTTTCCCCTTTTTCTTTGTATTTTCTTAACAAACGATTTAAAAAATTACACCAACAAACCTGTATTCGGAACAGTACTCTCCATCTTTAATCCAGTTATTTTTATCGATGCATATGATCATACCCATATGAATTTTGTCCTAATTCCTGCGGGATTAATCCTGATTTCTCTCTGCCTTATTCTTATTATAGTAAATTTGAATTGGTTCATAGAAGGAATGCAAAATTTCCAACCGCTTAGAGAAAAAGCCAAATTACAAGAAAAAATAAATAAACTAAAGAGAAAGAATTATGATCAAAAGATTAATTAACAAATATGATTTAAACCCAATTCTGATAAAAGAAATGCGGCAGGCTGTGCGCAGTCGACTTATTGTCGGAGCAACCATCCTGATTCTGACAACCCTATTTTTGATTACCATATTTTTCCTGATGAATAAGGAAATTGCTCAACAGTCTTTAGATAATTCCAATGGAAAATATCTCTTTACTACAATAAGCACACTGTTTGGTTTTATAGCCATATTTCTGTTGCCATTTTACTTAAATTCCAATTTTTCTCGTGAACTCGCAAACGCCGACAATGAACTCTTCTTCAATACCGCCCTAAAACCAGCTCAAATTATTTTTGGAAAACTATTTACCGGCCTTACAATTTTACTGCTTTTGTTAAGCTTGTTTATGCCATTTATGATGCTTTCCTATCTGTTGCGTGGACTGAGTTTGCCGACTATTTTTAATACGATTTTTTTTATATCTCTGACCTCAATAACGTTTCAATCAATATGCTTACGTATTTCAAAGCAAAGATTGAAAATTATAAAAAAGAAGAAACAACATCAAAGAGGAGGAATAACTGCCGTTTTCTTTATGCTTCCCGTAATTTTCATGTTTTTCATGTTTATAGGAGCTTCACGAGTATGGAGGCACGCATTTCCTTCTATTTTTGGAAGTCCCTTAAGAAGCAATACTGGAATATTGGTTTTCTTTATTTTTATTATTCTAGCAACCTATTTTATTATCGCTGCAATAGCTACAATTACTTCAGAACGACAAAACAGAGTATTACCAATACGAATTTATATGACCAGCATCATTTTTCTGGTATTTCTTCCTTTGGCAATCTACCGGGAAATAATAAGCTCAGATCCCATATTGCAGATTTGGTATATAGGAACAACTATAATGTGTGCTTTATTCATCATCGGTTCCATAGATGAACCACACACAATAACTACACGAATTCGTTATGAAATACCTTCTGGAATAAAATTACGCCTTCTAGCATATCCTTTTTACTCCGGTGCCCAACGCGGAGTATTCTTGAGTACACTCATATTTCTTATATCATCTACGATTTTCTATGTCAGTGATATACATCTCTCAAAAAAAGAAATTTTACTTACTAAAGCAACTATTTTTCTTTTTGGAATTTTATTTATTTACTTACTTCTTGGACTGTTAATTGAGAAAATTATTTCACTATTTATTAAAAGAAAAAAAGATGGCTCAAATGCCTCTATTTTCTTAAAAGTTGTAGTATTTCAAACCATTTTATTCATCATATTTACTAATAAAAATGAAAATTGGCAGAAAGCATTAAACTATTTGGAAAATAATTCTAATTATTGTTTCACAATTCTTGGCATAATATGTCTAGTCCTGATCGCAATTAATTACTCTTGGTTTTTACGGGGAATAACCGAATTCATTCCGCTACCAAACAAACAGCAACTAAAAGAAGAACATCAAAAATTAAAAGAATTAAAAATCAATGGATAAAGAACTTCAAAAAAAATATCTTCAGAAAGGCGAAAAAATTGGTACTGCATATAAATTACTGTTCCCCGACAATCTCGTCAGTGGTCGAGGCGGAGATAAGATGTCAAATCAAACTGGTAGCTCACTGGAATTTAAAGATTTTAGACATTATCAACCTGGAGATGACCTACGAAACATTGACTGGAACGCATATGCTAGAAGTGATAATTTAATAGTCAAAACATTTCACAAAGAAGTCAACCCGCACATTGACATTATACTCGACTGTTCAAAGTCAATGGCAATAAAAGACGAAAAATCCGGTACAGCAATAATCCTTGCAGCCATACTAAGTACAGCCGCTGCAAACTCCAAAAGCTCACATAAACTATGGCTGGCAGCAGATACTTTTAAAGAAACTGGCAACTCATCTGGCAGACCTTCAAATTGGGAAGGAATAAACTTTAACCATAACTGCCCCCCCACAGAAGCATATAAAAAAATGGCTCCAAATTTTGTACATAATAGCATTCGAGTACTAATCAGTGATCTGCTCTGGCTCGAAGATCCTGAAACAGTTTTGTCATACTTCAACCACCAGGCAGCATCTATTATTGTCCTAGAAGTACTCACAAACTCAGAAGAAAGCCCTGAATTTAGAGGAAATGTCAAATTTGAAGACTCAGAGTCGGGTGAGATAATTGAACTTTATCTTGATGAAACTGCCGCTGCCGATTATATTGCAAAACTAAGTGCCCATCGCGACAATTGGTATCGTGCGTCTCAACGAATCGGAGCAACTATGATTTCTCTCTCTTCAGAAGAGCTACTTGAATCCAAAAATTTGGATAAACTGCTAAAAAATCAAATTCTCGGAGTACTTTAATGTTTCAGCTAGTAAATCCATGGGCATTACTCGGACTGATCAGCCTCCCCATACTAACTGCTCTCTATTTTCTGCGAAATCGTCATCGCAAAATAAAAGTATCCAGCATCATTTTCTGGCAGACCCTACAAAAACCAAAACAAGGCGGACGATCAATTAAAAATCCACGTTTTCCACTACTTTTTCTTCTTGAACTTTTAATTCTAATCCTGCTCACGGCTGCAGGTACACGAATCCTCTATCTATCACGTTCGCAACGTAAACCAATTATGATAATTCTTGATAATTCCTACTCCATGTCAGCCAAAGATCTAAAAGGCAAATCTGCAAAAGAAAAAGGAATCATATATATAAAAAAAATAATAAAAGACTATAATTTTGACCCCTATTTTATGCTAGCAGGTGATTCACCAAATTTTATAGACAACTCTGACAACTTTCCAAATTTTAAAGAATTAAATAAACTATGGCAATGCAAAAGCAAATATTCCTGCCTAAAAAGAGCATTGACAGAAGCAAAGAAAATAGCGAATGAAAACTCATATTTTCTAGTTATCACTGATAAAGCACCAAAAATGAATCTAAAAAAAAACAAAGTAATCTGGAAAGCATTAGGCTATAAGAATTCAAATATAGGATTTATTAATGCAGTAAGAAAAACAATTGACAACAAAGATCAATGCCTCTGGGAACTGAAAAACTTTTCAGATATTCCAGGTCAAACAACGGTTTCCATTGAATGTGTAGAAAAAATTCTGAAAGAAAAAAAATATAACTTCAAACCCAATGAAACAATTAAATTCAGATATTCTTTCCCTGAAATCGAAATCCCTATCTACTGCAAGATATCTGACGACTCTCTTAACTATGACAATGAAAGTAGACTCCTAACTCATAAAATTAAAAAAGTTCCGATAAAAATATCCATTTCAAATAAAAAACTAAATAAAATAATCTACAGTGTCCTCAAATCGACAAATATCATTTTCCACTCAGAAAAGCCTAAAATAGTTTTTACAGATAGTCCCGAGATTAAGGCAAACGAAGACTTCTGGGTCGTTCAAATAATCCAATCAAAAAATCCCAGAGCATTTTCCGGTCCATTTATCAAAAACTCTGTTCATCCTATAAACGAAGGGATTGATCTAAGGGGTACAATATGGGGCGCGGGAAAGGAAGTTCTCAAAGGCATTCCACTGGTAACAGTTGGTAATACAACCCTAGCAGCAGATAAAGAAATTAATAATTCTCATCATATAACCATAAAATATAATCCAGAATACTCAAACATACAAAAATCATTTAATTTTCCGATCCTCTTCTGGAATATTTTTAATTGGAGAAATAATGAGAATATAGGCATACTGAACCGTAACCTGAGACTAGGCTCAAACATATATCTGAAACTACCAAAAAGAACCACTGAAATAAAACTAACAACCCCAGATGGAACAATAAAAAAAATATCAATCAATACTAACTCACTCATATATCCTGCCAATACTCAGGGAATTTACTCTTTTACAAAAAAAGAACAAAGCTGGAGTGCAGCCGTCAATGTTCTTTCTGAAAACGAATCAGACTTATCGAACTCCCTCTCCGGAGAATGGGGAAAATGGATCAATGAAAACAACATTTCAGAACAATCTTTCAAAAGTGCATCCGGAAAATTTATTATGATAATTATTCTCCTATTACTTATTCATCAGTTTTTAATCTCTAAATCAAGTCTCCACATTCCAAAACAACACGCTAATGAAAAAAAATAAAATTCTATGACCTTCTTAACACCATATTGGGCTATTTTAATAATACCTCTGATTGTCTTTTTCTTCAGTTTTAAAATGCCAAGCAGTATTCTGCAGATAATTCGTATCGCTATCCTTGTTCTGCTAATAATTGCCTTGTGTCGTCCAATCATAGAAACGGAAAGTAAAAAGGGAACTGTTATAGTCATATCGGATCACAGTTTATCAATGCCTAACAACTATAAACAGCAACATCAGGATATTCTCAAAGAAATATCAGATGAAATGCCGTCAGGCTACGAACTGGGTGTTATTTCCTTCGGTGCAGATTATCAAATAGAACAAGCTTCAAAACATAAGAAAATTAAAATTTTTAAGATGAAACCCTCACGAAATGCATCGAATCTTAACAAAGCATTATCTGTCGCACTCAATATTATTCCTAAAAAGAAACCTGGAAGAATTCTTCTGCTTACAGATGGCAACTGGACAGGAATCCCCCCATTCGAAACCGCTGCAGAATACAGTAATGAAAATATTCCAATAGATTATCTGCATAAGATAAAACCATCAGAAAAAGATCTTTATATTTCCTCCATTGGAACACCTGATTCAATAAATCCAAATGAAGGTTTTATGATTTCCGCAACAGTTAATTCTCCATTTAACTGTGAAGCAAATTACACACTCCTAAGAAACAATACAATTATTGCAAAAGGCAAAAGCCAACTTGATACAGGTGTAAATCTTCTGCATTTCAGAGATCAACTCGCAAACCCAGGTAACGCAATCTATAAACTCAAAATAAATCCCCCAGGAACAGACTCTATACCCAAAAATAATATTGCAAAACAACTCGTCACTGTAACTGGAATAAAACCAATCTTGCTATTCTCTAA
>JAYEIY010000190.1:0-9243 GCA_034660375.1 Verrucomicrobiota bacterium | reverse complement strand
CTCAGTGATACCACTACAGCCATGATTTTTCAAAACTTTTGATTTGATTACATCTATTTTAAATATACTGTTTGTTTTTGGATCTGTAAAAGATTTTGGTTTTGCATATACACTCTCTGATTATTCTTTGACCAAAAATGTTCTAATAATGGGAACAAACCCTGACGAGACAATTATCATGGGACCTCTTTCTTCCGGAACATCTTCTAATAGCGGTAGAATGCTTAACATAACCGCACCGCGGTTTGTCCTTTCGAATGTAACACTGCGAAAGCTTAACGATGATCAGCCAATAATTTCTTACAATACAGATAATACAGGAACTTTTGTCTTTCAGAATCTGATATTTAAGGATAATAATACAGATACAAAAGCACTGATTCAACCAACGGGAACTGAAAATAATTCGAGAATCTATCTTTTGAATTCCCTCTTCCACGATAATACAGCTCTGGCAAATGCAGAAATGAAAGGGAATTTCCTTAAAGTATTCAATAATACAATTGTTAATAATTCTGCAGAAGGAATTAAAATAACTGGAATCGGAGACTCCTGGATGAAAAATAATATAATCCGAGGAAACCTAACAACAGAAATAGATGATGTATCAACAGGAAAAGTAATTGTAGAATATTGTAATATAGAAGGCGGATATTTAGGCGCATTGAATAGCTATGACTCCGTAGAAAATTTTGCGGACTCCGCAAATGATTACTATCGATTGATTTCAAGCCCAGGAATAGATGCAGGGACAGAAATATTTATCAAATATGACCTTGAAAAAATCTCTCGCCCTCAAAATTCAACAGCAGACATTGGTGTTTATGAACAACCTCAGAACGACAATGATGCAGATGGCTTGACAAATGCCGAAGAAACAACCGAAGGAACAAACCCCGATCATCCCGATTCAGATGCAGATGGATTAAGTGATTATGATGAAATTAATATTTACGGAACAAATCCACTACTGGCAGATACAGATAATGATTTTGTCGCAGATGGTGACGAACCGGCAATAGGAATGGATCCTGAAGTTTATGACGGAATATGTGTTTTGGATATGTATGACGAAAGTTTTGAGAATACAGATAGGTATCCCGAAGGCGATTGGTCTCAAAGTATATGGGGTCAGCAGACAACATCATACTCTGGAAATATCAAACTTAAAACTGTCGGAACGGAGGCATTTGACGGCACTAGAATCGTTGAGTTGCAGGGAGAAATTCCGGAGTCCTACAATATCTCTCTTATTCCTAGAAACGGGTTGGAGGATTATTGGATTTACTGGGCATTTAAATTTCCGCGTGCTAAACTTCCGACAAATGTAAATGAAGCAGTAAATGTTGCAGGAGGATATATGGCAATAAATGAAAATGGATTCTTATGCTTGTATGACGGGGAAAAAGAAAAGTGGCTCGTAGATTCTTCAGAGTCTATCCCTGAAGGTAATTGGCTTAATTTTACGGTACATAGAAATCATTCAGGAAAAATTGTGGATGTATGGGTTGACGGACGTGCTGTATTTAGCAATGTACCTATTTTTGGAATTGATTTAGAAAATTTTATAAGAATGAGTTTTTCCAGCGTAGGAGAATTTAACATTCAAACAGACAAATTCGTGGGATATCCGGAATCACCATTTTAATTAACAAAAAGGAAAAAGTAAAATGAAAACAATATTATATATTTTTAGCTTTTTATATGCTTGTGTCTTATTTGCAAATAACATAGAGCGGGTAAGTCTCTCATCTTTGGGTGTCGAGGGTAATGCGCATTCCAGTTCTGTGCCAGGGATTTCTTCAGACGGTCGTTATGTAGTTTTTTCTTCTTCTGCAGATAATCTTGTTTCCGATGACACAAATAATGCAGATGATGTATTTTTGTATGATAGAGAACTTGATTTGATAAAAAGAATAAGTATATCTGATAATTCAGAAGAAGGAAATAGCTGGTCAAGAAATCCTGCAATTTCCGCAGATGGACGATATATTGCATTTAATTCACAGGCAAATAATCTCTCTCTAGATGATAATAATACAAACTGGGATACATTTTTGTATGATAGAATAAATGAAGAAATAAAGATTATCAGTATAGGACACGATGGAAGTCCTGCAAATACTACCATTGGTGATGCAAGATTATATCCACCATCTTTATCTTGTGACGGTAAACTTTTGGCTTATGCATCTGACGCATCTAATTTGATAGACAATGATACAAACGGGAAATATGATATTTTTGTCTATAACAGAGAAACTGAAATGACTATCCGTATAAGTACGTCATCAGATGGAACCGAAGCCAACGCAGGATCATATCAATGTTCAATATCAGCAGATGGTAAATATGTTGCTTTTAACTCCGATGCCTATAACCTTGTTCTCAATGATACAAATAATACATGGGATACATTTGTCAAAGAACTTGAAACTGCCAAAACACAACGAGTTTCTGTCTCCTCGAAGGGAATTCAGGCAAATGCTGAATCTATATGCATTCCATTCATATCATCCACTGGAAGATATGTAACATTTTCTTCAAAAGCCTCTAACCTAGTAGAAAATGATACAAACAGAACTTCTGATATATTCCTCTATGATACTGTAAACGAAAAAACGACATGTATCAGTGTTGATAGTTCAGGTATACCCGGCAATGCTTCTTCTCATAATTCATCCATATCTGCCGACGGAAGATTTATCGTTTTTGCATCTGCTTCCAAAAATTTGACAGATGATTCGACTAATATTCCCAATAATATTTTTATGCGGGATCGTATTTTAAAGATGACTCAATTAATAAGCAAAACATTAGGGGAGGGATGTAATTGTGTAAGTAATACACCTGTAATTGCAGCCTCGGGAGATTTTCTTACATTTAAATCCGTAGCATCAAATTTGGTAGAAAATGATAATAATTCTAAATATGATATTTTTGTGTCTAATGTAATTTCAGATTCTCTCGATGTTAACCTATCCATTTTTGCAAACCCTGCAGATGCAGGAGAAGTGAATGCCCTTGAATCAATAGAAAACATAAATGCCGGAGATCTTGTTACAGTGACAGCATCTGCATCTGCAAACCATCACTTTACAAAATGGACAGGAACAATAAATATAATAATAACAGATCCCACTTCCCCTACAACTACTGTAATGCTTAGCGGAAATGCTACCTTAACTGCCAACTTTGAAGCCGATACTGCAATGCTTACAAGTCTTGTCTCTCCAGCTGAAGGGGGGACTGTAAATCTTCAAAATATAACTACCATTGAATTAGGAAAAACTATAAACGTTTCTGCCGTTCCATCAGAAAATTATTCATTTAAACGATGGACATCTGTAGGAGACGTAGAGATTTCTGATGTTTATTCTGCCGAGACTACAATAAATGTCTATACTGATGCCACGATTGCAGCAATATTTGTAACCGAGACAAATCTACTCACAGTAAGAGTCTTTCCTGAAAATACAGGGACTGTGCTTCCTTCAGATTTATCTTCTGCCAGAATGGGGGATATTGTTAATATCAGCGCAAAACCAATAGAGAATTATCATTTTTCATCTTGGAATGTAGAAGGCTCAATAGAAGTTTTATCGAAAACATCTGCTGATACAGATATAACCATAAAGGGAGACGGAATTCTTACTGCTAACTTTGCAGTAAATACTGCATTACTAACTTTCCAGGTAACTCCGATTGATAGTGGTTTTGTACAACCCGCTTACACTCAACAGGAAGTTAGTGTTCTCGCCCCAATTACAATAAAAGCCACCCCCGCAAATGATTATTACTTCGTAAAATGGACTATTTCTGGAAATGCAATTATATCTAATTCATATTTATCGGAAACAAGAGTAACAGTAAAGGAAAATACAATTATTACTGCAGAGTTTGCTTCTAATTCATCGCCTTCAAATATATTCTTAACAAATTATTATGTACCTGAAAATGAATTTGGTGCAGCGGTAGGAAAACTTTATGCATCGGATTTTGATTCTGAAGATTCCCATATCTTTACTATTGTAGAAGATGTTTATGCTCTTTTTGAAATAGGAAATTTAAATGATCTCAAATTAAAAGATTCTGAATCGGTATCATTTGATAATAATACATCGTTTAATCTAACCATCTCCGTTGAAGATACTCATGCATTTGTATATGAGAAAACTCTTACCGTGTATGTGGATAATACTATTCGGTTTGCAGCAAAAAAAGGCTGGAACCTTCTTGGAATGCCATTTAATATTTCTAGCGAAATCACTCCCTCAGACTTTTTTGAAGCATCGGATGGGCAAAGCCTCTTCGCAGGAAGTATTTGGATGTGGGATAAGAATGCAAAAAAATTAACAAAATCTGTGAATGCTCTCTCTGCAAAAAAAGGTTTCTGGTTATTTTCCAAAAAAGATGGAATAAGTAAAATATTGAAGGGAATAACCGATTATAATCAGGAAGTTGTCTTAAAAAAAGGATGGAATCTCATTTCTCCTATAAAAACGACACTTCTTGGAGAACACCCTTTCCCTGAATTATCAATATGGGCGTGGGATGGACAAACTTATTTTGATGTATCCAAAGCGTATCCCAATGCACTTTGGCACACCCCCAGATACCTTATCGAAGGACACGGATATTGGATTCATTCTTATGCTGACACAATCTTATTTAATAATTAGACGTTGCACGAAAAGTCTTTTTCTCTTCGTTGCTATCTAAAAGTAAACTCCAAAATTAGATTTTTCCTTGTTTTTCTTTGTTTTTTTAGATTTTGAGCATAAAATACCTGCTTAATCTTCCCAACTTTGAAATGTTTTTTTTATCGGTTTGATTTTCTTTTAGCCGAAAAACAAAAGATTTTTCTTTAAATTTTATGTCCTCGGAGATAACGAAGTGTTTTTGCTTTCTTCTCTGTAGTAACGTATAGTGGGGTATGCTAAATCTATATCATTATTTTTGCTGAATTCAGTGAGTACTTTTTCCCATATTTTTTCTTCCATATTCCTGCGTTTTCTAGTATGTACAATAAATCTCATTGTCAGTTCAACGCCTGATTCTTTAACGGATGTATATACAATGGGGGTAAGTTTTCCTGCAATGATCATGTATTTGCTCGCTGTCTTTTTTATTTGCTTTGCAGCAACTTCAGAAAAATGTTCGGCAAATTGATTTACTGTTTCAGATAGAATTTTTTTTGCGTTTTCCCAGTTGCTTTCAAAAGTTATAAGGACTGGGATTTCGTCCCATATATAGGAAAATCCCAAATTGTAGTTTGCTAGATCTTCCCGTAAGATTTTACAGTTAGGAACATGTACTATTCTGCCCGTGCTTTGTTCTGCTCCTATTCTATCTCCGCCTACTTCCATTACGCTGAATTGAAATAGTCTGATATCAATTACATCACCTTTTATTGTTGATATTTCTATTCGGTCTCCAACTGTAAAAGGTTTCCTGAGTACAATAAATAACCAACCTGAAATGTTGGATATGGTATCGTGCATAGCAATTGCAAGCCCCGCACTGAAAAGTCCGAAGAAGCTTAAAAGAGATTTTCCATTCTGGAACCATATCGCACCAATTACCGTAATTAGAATAAAAGCCGTTATATATGTTAGAATTCCATTCCAACGATATATCGTTGACATATCCTTGACATTTTTACTGATAATCTTTTTTGTCAGATATCTAATAAGCAGAAAAATAAAAATGACAATAATTGAAGACCAAAGCCTGCTTCCCATATCAATATTTAATATTTTTCCTATTTTCTTAAAAAAATCCAGAAACTCAGACATGTACTCTCTCCTTTTACTTAAATAGACCCTGCGCGAAAAGGTTTTAAAACGCAAAAACCTTTTAGTACAAGCTTTTAAATTTCATCTTTTCCCGTTAGATCGAATTCCAGCTTATCCGCTTCTTTAGCTATGCCTACACAGGCCATTTTAAATATTTCTTCTGTTATCTTCTTTTTGGTTACATAATATTTTTTGGCAAGGATTATTTCATTATCAGATTCTTTTTCGTATGGTTTGCCGTATATAGAGTTTTCTTGATGTCTTTTTATTATTTCAGCTGGATTTTTTGAAAGATTTTTATTTCCGCATTCTGTATAAAGCATGATCGCTGTTTCATTGCGTTCATTTTTTCTATTGAAATCGACAATGAGATGCTGGTGTTTATCATTTGGGAGAAGGATATTTATGGTAAAATATTCACCATCATCTGTTGTTATATCGTTCATGGAAGCTCCAAGTGCTTTTTTTATAAAGTCTACTTGTTTATTTTTTTGGCTGGATTTCTCCTCTTTTTGCTTCGGAGCCACTTTTCCAAGTTTTTCTTTCCATGAATTTACTTCCAAACCATAGTCTTCCCCTATTATTTGTTCAAGAGCTCTGCGTGATTCACTGCTGAGATTTCTTTCATTTTCCATTATATCAAGAAGTAAATTAATTGCCTTTTCTTCTTTCCAGGTAGCAAGAATCTGCATTGCAGCCCATCGTAGATTTTCTCTGGATTCTTTCTTTTTTAGAATATTTATGAGTTCGGGAACAAGTTTTTTATTCGCTGATTCTATAATTTGAGAAATTGCTTCAGATCTAGTTTCATAATTAGAAAGTTGTTTTATCATGCTATTTTTCATTCTTTCGCCTCATTTGTAGTGCATATTTTGTTATAGAAAAAATGTGTACCTTTTTCTTATTTAACTTAAAAATACATTGCTAAGCTCACAAATTCAAGTGATATATCACACATAGTTTGAATTTTGCATTTACCCTTATATTTTAATTGCAGAAAAAAGAAATGGATAATTGTTTTTTTATTGGCAAATTGTCAATTCGTTTACGCTCAACGACGCTTAAGGGACGTTACAAATGGATTGGTCATTGGAAATTGTTATTAGTTTTTTTAGTTATTCTTTTAATCTTTGGTGAGAAAAAATCCCTAGATTGCCAGAGGATTGAGAAAGAGAATCAGAGAATTTAAGGATCCCAAAAATGAGATAAAGGATCAACTGAACAAAAACGTTGAAGATGATTCAAAAAAAGATGATTCAAAAAAAAATATTTTGCATGAAAATAGAAATAGAAAGAAAATTTTTACTAAAAAATGATGCTTGGAGGTCGGAAGTAACTTCTCAAAGTAACTATGTACAGGGATATGTTGCTTCTGGAAATAAAGCTGTTGTTCGCATTCGTACTGTTGATGATCGCGCATACATAACATTTAAGAGTTCTAAATCTGGAATGTCCAGATTGGAATATGAGCTTGAAATACCTTTTGATGATGCTCAAAAAATGTTAAAAGAGTTTTGTGAAAGCCGGATTGAGAAAATTCGTTATATTCTAAAACGAGATAATTTTATATGGGAAATTGACGAATTTTATGGAGAAAATCGTGGTCTTGTTACGGCAGAGATAGAACTTTCTCATGAAAAAGATTCTTTTGCTATCCCACAGTGGCTTGGTAAAGAAATTACTGATATTCCTCAATATTATAATTTTGCATTGTCGTTAGACCCGTATTCTCTATGGGATAAAAAACATTTGTAAGTTATACTTGCTATTTTTTACGAACAGATTATATTCTATTTGTTCGTGATTTTTTATAAATTTGCTCTTTAAAAAGTGGGCTTGCCCCGCTTTTTTTTGTTATTACACACTAATATACTGGAAAATTAAGAAAGATAGAATTGAGGAATTAATACAATGAACAATGAATTAATTGCAGTTTTAAATTATTTAGAAAATGAAAGAGGCGTCAACAAAGAACGTATCATTTCCGTTATAGAAGACTCTTTGAAGGTGGCGGCTAAAAAAGCCGTAGGTCCTGCAAGAGATTTGAATGTGAAGATAGATCCTTCATCGGGAGATATAAGAGCCTATGCCAACCTGGAAGTAGTAGAAAAAGTGCAGTCTCGTCATGATGAAATTGCACTTGAAAAAGCCAAAGAAACTCACCCTGATGTGCAAATTGGAGATTTCCTTGAGTACGAAGTAACTCCTAAAAATTTCGGAAGAATTGCTGCGCAAACAGCTAAACAGGCCATTTCCTCCCGTTTAAAAAAGGAAGAGCGATTTAGTATCTGTGACGAATATGAAGAACTGATTGGAGAGGTCTTAAGTGCTACTGTTAAAGAAATATCTCGTAGAGATGTTATTCTTCAAATTGGTGAGGCCGAAGCTATTCTGCCTCGCAAGGAACGCATTCCCAGAGAAGAATACAATCTAGGAGAGCTTTTAAGTGTCTATTTAAAAGATGTAAGTCCTGACAATGGATCATATGCTTTGATTGTTTCAAGAGCTCATCCGGATTTGGTTCGTAATCTTTTTGAAAGAGAAGTTACAGAAATTGCTGAAGGTCATGTTGAAATTTTAGGGATTGCCAGAGAGCCTGGTTACCGGACAAAAATTGCAGTAAAATCCAATGATTCATCTATTGATCCGGTTGGAGCTTGTGTCGGATTACGCGGAAGACGGGTAAAAAATATAGTAAGAGAATTGAATGGAGAAAAAGTGGATATTGTAACATGGGACGAAGACATAAAAGTCTTTGTAACCAATGCTCTGCAACCTGCAGACCTAAAACATATTGAAATAAATGAAAAAGAAAGAAAACTTAATATTTTGACTGCAGACGATCAGTTCTCTTTGGCCATAGGCAAAAAGGGAAGAAATGCAAGACTTGCATCAAAACTGGTAAAATGGTCTATAAATATTGACAAAGAAGAAGAGGTTAAAAAATCAGCATTTCAGGAACAAATCCAGCATGCAATAGAAATATTGTCTAAAATTCAAACTGTCGATGCCACTCTTGCAGAAAAATTAATAAAAGGAGGTTTCCTCTCTATTGCTGGAATTGTTGCAGCCGATCCGAATGATTTGTCAGAAATAGAAGGAATAGATACAGAAATAGCGAAACTTATCATAGAAAATGCAAAAGAAATCGATAACAGTTAAGTTAGGAAAAAACTCAATATTATGTCAAATAAAGCACGCATCTATACACTAGCAAAAGAATGGGAAGTTAGTAACGAGGAAGTCATAAAAATTTTAAATGAAGGTGGAATAAAAGTGACTAGCTCTCTTGCTTCTGTGGAACGAGAAATTGCTGAAAATATCCATCTTGAAACCCTTGAAAAAGACGAATCTAAATCTGAAGAGAAGAAACCAAAAGAGAAGAAACCAAAAGAGAAGAAACCAAAAGAGAAGAAACCAAAAGAGAAAAAACCAAAAGAGAAAA
>JAYEIY010000189.1:0-9307 GCA_034660375.1 Verrucomicrobiota bacterium | reverse complement strand
CCATACTCAAAATCGCCTGCTCCAATTAGATAAATTTCATGTCCTCTATTTACAGCATTCATCGCCAGGCGAATTGTTGTGTAGGCGGATAGTTCTGTTTTTACATCATTAACTGAAAATCCAATTTTCATAATTTAACTCCTTTTTTCATAATTTAATTCCTTGCTTAATAATAGTATTAATATTGCTACCATTTTTCAATTTTTCTAACAATTGTTCTATATCTTCATTTAAGAAAAACCTTGGTTTTGAAAGTGGATCCTTCAAAATTTGCCTTTGTTGTAATTCTTTGATAAGCGGCAAATGTTTAAATGAATATTTCCCATACAACATATTATCAATGGAATGTGTTCTCAAATAATCCAAAACCTTAATAAATCCATCCAAATAAATATAATCTTTTGTATATCCTCCACTGCGATAAACCCTGGCTGTAATATTAAATGAAAGTTCTCGACTAAAACCATAGGCAAGAACTGTGTTAAAAGTTTTGATAAAATCCGCCCCTTGTATGAGGTTGTTTACAGCGATTACTCTTACTGCTAATAATTTTAGGCGATGAAGATTTAATGTTCCAGTGGCAAATTCAGCAAAAATGGCTAAGCCTTCCTGCAGATCTTCATACCCTTCAAGTCCGCACGAAAATAGTTTAAAAGGCGATCTTGCGCCGTTGAAATATGTTAATAGATGTACGCCTATTTCGTGCTGTAGCAAACCATTTAAACGGAATTCAGTAACTTTGCTTTTTGAACTTATTATCAATGTATTACTCGAGACCATTACACCAGCAACATCATCTCTTATTTCTATTTTTGCATTGAACCCTGAATCAATATTTTGGTAGTAAGCACATTCACTTTCGGCCAAAATGGCAACTTCTCTGGGTTTTAAAATCTTCTTTCTTCCCTTTTTTCTGTTATTTTTAATTGATAATATTTGATAGGCGATATCAATTAAAGCATTATCGGGTTTTCCACATACCTGAATACTACCATACATAAAGTTCTTTGTATTTCTATCCACAACCATTGAAATCTGCTTGTCCAATTCAATTTGCTTGTTTCTGAACATATCCAACAATGTGGGATCTTCTACGCGTGTGACCGGGATATCGAACAGTTTTTTTTTTAACAATGGAGGATCAAATGGTATTGGATTATAGTAAAAAGTTGGCTTTACACGATAGTTGCTCTTTTTGAATTTTGTCCATGCCTGATATGTATTTATCGGAGATACGAGCAGAAGCAAGTCAAAATAATTGTTAACTTCTGCAAGTTTAGCATCAATATCCCAAACGGACTTTACAAAAGCACGTCTCCCAAAACTCTGATATGATGCCGGTTTAAATTTGGCATTTTCCTTTGTAAAATTAAATACGGCTTGCTGTATAACTCTGTTGATTCTCCGATTAATTTTTTTATATTCTAATGGCAAAAATTCATCGTTGTTGTAAAAATATGGATTGATTTTTATTGATATAAAATAACAGTTATATTTGCTGCTCAACTCCCTGCTTAAAATATTTGTTTTTCTAGTATTAAAAGTAACATCGACCTCTGCATGATTGCTATGGGTTTTTAAACGCTTTAATTCGTTTTTCATTATGGCAACGGTAGTTTTTAAATCTTCTTTTGTCGAAAGCGGAGAGCTTATCTCGAAAGAGGTTTTAAATAAACCATCGTCACTTACCTGATCCTTATTTCTTTGATTTGTCATTTCTGACAATTCTATGATAAGGAAAACACCATATTTCTCAGAAAGAATTTCAATAACATTTTTTGTTAAGTCGACAACATCAGAATATAGACTTTTACTTTTATCAAAAATTAGATAGGATGGTTGAGTTTTAGCAAGACCTGCAACTTTTTTTGAGCATTCATTTTTATTGGAAAACTTACTTATACATATAAATGGTAGTTGACGGTCAATGTGCAGTCGTCCTTGAAGTGGCAACGTACGGCGAACCTGCTTATTCTCAGATAAGCGCTGGCAAATCGTTGCAATATTTTTTGAAGTTATTTTATTCATTTATTTACTTGTCAATTAAAAATTGCATTGTTTTTTGAAGCATTTTTTTTATTTCTTTTATGCAAGCTTTATCAACTTTCCCGCTCCATTCATCCATAAAAAACTTTTTAAATTCAATAGAAATACAACAAACCGATCCGGAATAATTGTCATGTACCCATTTCGGAAAATAGCCACCTTTGAATTTTATATTTTCTCGAACATCCAAATGATTACCCATAATTCTATAACTTGACAACGAATCCATGCAACGGTCAATGACGCCAGCCCATTGCTTTCTATCATGCATTGTTCCAGTCCCAATATTAATGTCCGGATTCAGATGCGGGTCAGCAGCCGGAGCATTTACACCATCTCTTCTATGATTATATGAATGAATATCTAGTATAATACAACTTTTATGTTTTGTAAGCTTTTCATCCAAAAGTTGCTTAATCTCCCTGTAAAACAGATCATATTCATCCAGAGATGTCTTAACATGCTCTTGATTTAAACCTAAATTCCAAACTTTAAGCCCCCAGGCATCTTCCGGTTTAACGTAAACAGCCTTTTCCTGTGGACGATTCAAATCAACTTCAAATCGTGATTTTGTGCCAATAATTTTTGTTCCGGAAACGTCTGCAAATTCATCTGTATGTGGATCCTCTTCTCTTAACCGCTCATCATTTGATATTGCAAATAAAGGCTCTATTTCTGCTCGGACATCATGTCCAGCATGGATTGCTGCTGTTATTATTGGACCATTATCTTTCTTTATAGTATATATGCTCTTCATACTAATTCCTTTTCACAAATTTCATTTCAGAAACTGGATAACATTCCAGTCCAGCGGGCGACGCCAATGCGCCACCGGCTGGAACCGGTTGTTAGACAATTATTTCTTGAAGTTGTCGGCGACTTCTCTGAAAGCAGACTTTGGAGAATCCCATGCGAACTCCACGCCGTCTTTGATCGATTCCCACGCGTCTTCATCTACTGCCCTTGACTTCTGCACGTTTGGTCTTCCTATTCTCTATCTTGCCTTCCAGTGCTTCGATCTACTTGTTCAATTACAGCTGTGCATCGGCAATAGCCCCAGATGCCCTTACCTTAAACTTGTCTACTTCTGCTTTCCATTCGCCAACTAGGTCTGTTTCTTCTGTTGATACAACTCCTTCGCATTCATGCCTTTCTCCTGTCTATTGTTATGGTTTTTCGGCACCTTTCAGTGAAGTACCGCGATGAACTCCTCAATTGCGGTAAAGAATAGTAGGATGACGCCTGGCACTCTTCCCTTTAATCAAAGAAAACGAACTTGCCAGGGCGCTTAATTTTGGAGCACAACTACCACCAACGCGACAACCAACACCAAAAGCAAAACGAGCCTGATTTATGTCATGGCATTTCCTTTCGCTTGAACTTCGCTCAAATACCCATGCCACCTAGAGCCCCCCGGGTCAGTTGCGCGCACGAGTCAAGCCCCAGTGATCCCGGGCAAGCCAAGTAGCCCCAATTGCTCTAGTGTGTGGCACGCGGAGGAACAAAAGAAGACAAGAGTCTATTTCCAGTACTTTGGACGATCGTAGAACTCGTGTAACCGTACTTCATACTCACGACTCACCCCAGTGGATGGGTCATATTCGGGGCTATTCTTGACCTGTTCACTGGTCAGAGCAACACTCACCTTATTTTCCTCCCAATCTACCGAATCTATCCAATCTGGCGATATAAGCACCTTTTTTCCTGACAACCAATTGTGGGTGTCCACTACCATATACCGGATGCTCCAGGTCTTATCATCTGCGAGAAAGTCTTTCACATGACCAATCCCACTATCTGACTCTTTAATGTGATAACCCGTTACTTCATGAACAGAACGGAGATGATTACTTTCTGAATTCACTTCGATAGCTTTTTTGTTCGATAATTTTTCATAATACAACGCTCCCGGGTGAGCTCCGACTCCCCATGCATAAGAGCCACCCCAGTAATAAGGCCAGCCGTAATATTCGGTCCAATGGATTTCATGCTGTCTATTGACTGGTGCATGTTCATCAAGTTTAGGTGCATCTTCTATTCCTTTTTTCGTCAACCGGACCGGGAAAATCCTGGAATCCCAGTCGGGTTCGCCAAATGAAATGGGGGATAAAAGAACCTTTAGTCCCGGCAACCAATTACCCGTGTCCGCCACCAGATACCGAATGGTCCAAAAATGGTCGTCAAATAATAAATCTTTGCAATGGCCTATTTTTCCATCTTCTGCCTGTAAAACATAATTGTGAATTTTGTTTAAACTGCGTAACATTTTTATCTCCTTTATTATTAGTGACATTTATTACTCCTTCAAGTCTTCTCTGCTCCTTCAGATTTATGTTGGCATAACTTTTCTCCTTTCGATTTATCGCCCTAATGTTTATCAGACTCCACAGGGCGACTTTCTATAAAGCCTAACACAAAGATTAGGTACTAGAACAATTCTTATACGAATGTTCGTAATTTATGGCATTTTAACATGCCACCTAACTGAACCCAATTATTATAGCTTTATTGCATTGTTTTTCAAGTTTTTTTGATATTTTCACTTGTGCTTATGATTTGTATTCATTTATTAATCTTTGCTAGGGTCGTGCGAGATGCTTGGAAAAATGCTATTTAAACAAAAGGTAGGTTAGACATTCCTGTCTGACAACTAAACCAAGAAAGCGTACATATTCAATCAAGCACATAAAATCTCCATTTTTAGAGAAGAGAGTCAGAGTTCACAACTTTAGCCTACTCGAAAATATTTTTTCATGCTAAAGCTGTTAACTCTAACGTGTGCAAGGCGTGCTTCAGTTAATATGTAGACATTGCAGGAAAAGTCTTTTTCGCCTCGCTCGAAGACTTTTTGCACACTGTCTATATAGCATTAATAATAGAATTGAAAGTAGTACTTGGTCTTAAAGCTTTTGTAGCCAGATCATCATTCAATAAATAGTAACCTCCAAGCTCAACTGGACTGCCTTGGGATACTAATAACTCTTCATTTATCTTTATTTCATTCTCTAACAATTCTTTGTAAACTTTATCAAATTTATCTTTGATCAGACAATCTTTATCTTGCGATCTTAATGCCTTCGCCCAGTAAAGTGCTAGATAAAATGAACTGCCACGATTATCTAATTCATTTACTTTTCTAGATGGAGATTTGCCATTTTCCAGATAAGTCTTTATAGCTTCATCTAAGGTTTCCGCCAATAATTTAGCGGTTTTATTTGCTGTGGTATCGGCAATTTTTTCTAAAGAAGGGACTAAAGCACAATATTCTCCTAGAGAATCCCATCTTAAATGACCTTCTTTGAGAAATTGTTGAACATGTTTTGGAGCCGAACCACCGGCGCCGGTTTCACATAGTACCCCTCCGTTCATTAAAGGAACAATAGATAACATTCTAGCACTTGTTCCAAGCTCTAATATTGGGAAAAGATCTGTTAAATAATCTCTTAATACATTTCCAGTAACTGAAATTGTGTTTTGACCTTTTCTTACTCTGAGAAGAGTATATTTCATGGCTTCTATGGGAGGGAGTATTTGAATATCTAATCCGGTTACATCATGATCTTTTAAATATAGATTTACTTTTTTAATAATTTCAGCATCATGTCCTCTATTTTCATCCAACCAGAAGATAGCAGGAGTTTGAGAAGCTTTTGCTCTATTGACAGCCAATTTTACCCAGTCGCGAATGGGGGCATCTTTTACCTGACACATTCTAAATATATCACCTTTTTCGACTACTTGCTCAAGAACAGCGTTGCCGTTGGAATTTACAATTCTGATTGTACCATTTTCAGGAGCTTCAAAGGTTTTATCATGAGAGCCATATTCTTCAGCTTTCTGAGCCATAAGCCCTACATTTGCTACACTGCCCATTGTAGATGGATCAAACTGACCGTTTACTTGACAGTCTTTAATAATTTCTTGATAGATAGTTGCATAGCAACGATCAGGTATTATCGCTATAGTGTCTTGTAGTTCATCATGCTTATTCCACATTTTGCCACCATCTCTGACTATATTAGGCATACTTGCATCAATTATCACATTATTCGGAACATGTAGATTTGTTATTCCTTTTCTGCTATCCACCATTGCAAGATCCGGTTGAGTTGCGTAGACCGCAATAATATCTGCTTCAATTTCAGTTTTTTTATCAGCTGGTAATCTATCAAGTTTTTCTAATACATCTGTTAAACCATTATTTACATTTGCTCCAATTTTTTTAAGGGAATCAGCATGTTTTTCTAATGGGTTCTTAAAAAAAACATTAACCGCATGACCAAACATAATTGGATCGGAAATTTTCATCATAGTAGCTTTTAGGTGAAGAGAAAGTAAGGCTTCCTTTTGTTTCGCTTCTTCAAAAGTTTTTGTGTAGAATTTTTTTAGAGCGGAGATATTCATAACTGATGCATCAATAACCTCATTTTTTTGAATAAGCAAATCATTTTTCAACTCTGTAATGATTCCATTATTATCTAAAAATTCTATTATTAGAGTATCTTCTTTTTTCATTGTATGAGATTTTTCTGTACCATAGAAATCTGCATGATCCATGAAAGCGACTTTTGTTTTTGAATTGGTTTCAGGCCATGGCTTCATCATTTTATGTGGATTCTTTTGTGCGAATTTCTTAACAGAAGTTGCTGCTCTTCTATCTGAGTTGCCCTCTCTAAGTACTGGATTAACTGCGGATCCCAAAACTTTGGAAAATCTAATTTGCAAGGCTTTTTCTTCTTTACTTTTTGGTTCTTCCGGATATGAAGGAATATCATAACCTTTATCCTGTAGTTCTTTAATAGTGCTTTGGAGTTGAGGGATTGATGCACTGATATTTGGGAGTTTTATTATGTTGGCTTCCGGAGTTTTAACTAATTTACCAAGTTCTGTTAAAGAATCAGCTCTTTTTTGTTCTCCGGTAAGATTTTCTGGAAAATTTACGATAATTCTTCCTGCCAGGGAGATATCTTTAGTTTCTACTGAAATTCCTGAATCTTTTGTGTAGGCTTGTATGATTGGCAATAGTGAATAAGTTGCTAAAGCTGGTGCTTCATCAATTTTTGTCCAAATAATTTTTGAATTTTTCATTTGTTTTTTCTCATTTGTTTTCGTTTATTTTATAATTAAACATTGCAGGAAAAGGTTTTTTCGCTTCTCTCGAAGTTCTTTTGTGCAATAATTATTTAAGATATATTGAAGCATTCTAACATCAAGCTATATAGGAACTAAAATTATGTAAGTTTAAATCTATTTTTGACGTGAGAAAGAAATGAAGAGCAAAAACTGTAAAATTCCAGTTTTTACCTTGAAATTAATCACTTGAAGAATATCTTTTTCCAGGTGAAAAATAAACTGATCAAAAGGTGGGAATCTTAATATGGAGCCAATGAACGGAATCGAACCGTTGACCTATTCATTACGAGTGAATTGCTCTACCAGCTGAGCTACATTGGCCAATTGAAAAAGTCTTTTAATATAAAATGTGTTTTTTGAAAATCAATGAAAAAAAATCAAAACAATATTGAAAAAATATACAAGATAATCATAGTCTGTACGAATGCTTATCTAGAAATTCTAACAAACCACCTAACTCTAAAAGGTTTGAATCCCGTGATATGGGACGAACCTGATAATCCCAAAACTTTCCTATATTTTTACTGTAACTCAATGACGGAAGCACAAAGATTTAAAAAAAATCTAGAAGAATATATTAAATCAATAGAAAATTATTCAGCAGAGTTCATATATTCTCTTCCAATTGAAGTAGAACAAAAAGAAGATTGGTCTCAATCATGGAAAAAATACTTTTTCCCCGAAAAAGTAAGTAATAGAATTATAATAAAACCCTCCTGGCATGAATACAAAACAAACTCAGAAAATGATATAATTATTGAAATAGACCCGGGAATGTCTTTTGGAACAGGACAACACGGAACAACCAAAGCATGCCTGCAATTTCTTGATGAAATAATGCTCTCAGAAAAAATTGATTCATTACTTGATATCGGTTCGGGTTCAGGAATTCTTTCCATTGCATCAGCAAAATTGGGTATTTCTAAAATTGATGCTTTTGATTACGATAAAGATGCTGTGATGATTGCAAAAGAAAATCTGGAGTTTAATAATTTGTCAGATTCTGCAAATATTTTTTATGCTGATTTGTCTGAGTTTGATTCAAATTATTGCTATGATCTGGTTATCGCCAATATTTTATCTTCGATTCTTTCAGTTAACATAGAGAATATAGTCAAAACAGTAAAGAAGCACCTTTTTCTTTCAGGAATTCTTGAAAAAGAATATAAAGAATTGGCAAAGAAATTTATGCGATGTGGTTTTTATCAATACAAGACTATAGTTATTGACGAATGGCAAAGTGGATGGTTTACCAGAATCAATAAATAGAAATTGCACGAAAAGGCTTTTTCCTTCACTTTAAGTTTTTCAGCACGGTTTGTTGATTTCAAAGCCTTGAAATTTGTTGCATTTCGCAAGTTATTTTTTTAAAGAATTGTTTTTTAAGAAATATCACAATTATTGCTAGCATTCGCAACACATTTTGCTATTTTTATGCTTAAAAGAGTCAGAGAATATTGAGCAATAAAAACTGCAACATATTCAATATTTTTTTTTTTTGCAAGTGTCGGAATTTTTATTTTAGCGTGAAAACAAGATATTTTCAGTCATGTAAAAACATTGAACTCTACATGTCTTCTGTAAAAATAAAGGTTTCACGTACTTTGTTGTGTGCGTACGTTCGTGTGGAAGATAGACTTTGCTATAGAAGTGGTATCCCGGACAGGATTCGAACCTGTGACCCACAGATTAGAAATCTGTTGCTCTATCCATCTGAGCTACCGGGACATAATGCGTTTTACGAGCGCAAACTTATGTGTAAGAAATCATTTTACAAATGAGTTTTAAATAATTCTTTAAATATTTTTAAATATACAACTAAAAAAGGAGTTTCTATTTTATGGTAACAGAAAAAGACAATCAGGAAAACATTGAGGAAGAAGAAGTACAAGCACAGGAGAAAAATCGAGAGTCAAGAGTTTATACTGGAAAACCTGCAGGTCTTAATAAATCCTTGCTTTTTATTGTTTTTATTGCATTTGCAGCTGGACTTAATTATGTCGGTCCATTTCAGGGATGGTTTCAAAAATATGTCCCCGCCGAGATAAAAAAATTTTTGCCTATTGGAAAAGAAGAAAAAGAAGAACATAAGAATAAGCAAAAGACTCCGGAAACAGACTCTGATTTA
>JAYEIY010000188.1:0-9370 GCA_034660375.1 Verrucomicrobiota bacterium | reverse complement strand
AGTTAAGTTGCTAATATGTTTTCTTTTGAGCAAGAAATTTAAATTACCGAGCAACTACTTTCCCTTTCTTTAGTAAAAAAGGGAATCTGAGTTGCGTGTTCGTCAGCCTCAAACCGATGAGTTCTGTTAATCAACGCGACAATAAGCGACTTCAATATCTTCCAGTGTAAGTAAACCCTCTTTTATCGTGGGGCTAATCATTTTTGCAAATGAAAGAATATTTGATTCTTCATCTATAATTTCGACTATAATGGGTAAATCCTGTGATATGCTTAGTATCTTTGCACTATGCATCTGTTTATGAGTCCCAAAGCCTTCAAGCCCTCGCAAAACAGTGACCCCACTGAGATTTTCCTTTTTTGCCTCTTCAAGAATATGCCTGTAAAGAGGATGTCCGTTAAAGCGATTAGACTCTCCTATAAATATTCTTAATAATTTTCCTTTTTTGAAAATCATATTATATCCATCTAATTTAGATTATATTGGACACGGTCAAACCCAACCATGCAGCGAAGAGACCGACAACGATATTGGAAGATACATTAAAAAAAGCATAGAGAGTTTCTCTGTCACGCAATAAACTAAGAGTTTCATAGCTGAAGGTTGAAAAAGTTGTAAAGGCTCCCAGAAAACCAATCATTACAATAAATCTGAATGTTGGGGAGAATAGTTGTTTGCTCTCACTCCATCCCCCAAGTAATCCAAGAATAAAACAGCCTATAATATTTACACTGAATGTCCCAAGTGGAAACCAAAGATTTTTAGAAAGTTTCTGACATCCTTCAGAAAAAAGATAACGCAGAATAGCTCCTAGAAAACCTCCGCAACCTATAGCAAAAAGAGATAATAATCTGGCTTTTATTGCAACGTTTTCCATATTACTTTTCCTTTAACCAAGAATGCCGCCGTCTTCATTAAGAAAAATTCCCTGAAGATTCATTTTTAAGGATTCTTTATTGGATGCGAATGACAATGCAGTCTCTTCGGTGATCATTCCCTCATTGACAAGATCCAGCAGTGCATTGTTAAAGGTAATCATGCCCTCTTCTTTTCCACCTCTAATTGCCCCTTCAAGTTTATCAAGTTTATTTTCAAAAAGTAACTTAGTTACAATTGGAGTATTGATAAGAATCTCATTAATGGGAAGAACACCTTTGCCGGAAGCTTTAGGAATGAGTCTCTGACAAATTATCGCTCTAAGATTTTCCGCAAGACCCTTCCTAACACCTTCTCTTTCATCTTTTGGGTAAAAATCAAGAATACGGTTTATGGATTGTGCTGCATTGGAGGTATGAAGAGTCGTCATTACCAAATGTCCTGTCTCAGATGCCGCTAATGCAGACTCAAAACTATCTCGATTTCGTAGCTCACCAACCATAATAACATCAGGATCCTGTCGCAGAGCATTTCTCATTGCAGAATCAAAGCTGATTGTATCAAGACCTACTTCGCGTTGTTCAATTATACAGTTCTTGTCCTTGAAGTTATATTCAATAGGGTCTTCTATTGTAACAAGGTGACGATTTGTATTTCGGTTCATGTGTTCGATCATGCAGGCGAGAGTAGTTGACTTTCCGGAACCGGTAGCACCGGTTACAAAAATAATGCCATTTTTTGATTCTGATAAACCAAGAATCGTTTTAGGTAGTCCCAGTGCATCAACATCAGGTACTTCATCCTTAACATGCCTAAGAGTCATTGAGAGAAAACCGCGCTGTCTATGAAGGTTTACCCTAAATCTGCCGACATCGTCTTCAACTAGAGCAAAGTTGGAGTCTCCGTCTTCTTCATATTCTTTTCTTATTTTGTCTGTAGCAATATCATCCATAAACTCTTTCAGATAATCTGCATCTGTCATAAAATCAATTTCTATAAGTTTTCCGCCAACTCTTAGTGCAACTGTGGATCCTTCTCTTATGTGCCAGTCAGAGGCACCTTCTTTTACACCAAAGTCAAGAACATCATGCATTTTTGTTATAGCCATAGTATCCCTCCAAGATGTTGCACTATTTTTTGGTTTCTTCTTTTTCTTCGGGTTTTTCTTCTGTTTCTCCTTTCCATTTTGTGTATATATCTTTTAACATCTTCTTTTCAAAGTCAGGATTTTCCTTGATGAAGTCTTTTGACTGTTCTCTGCCTTGACCAAGTTGTTCTCCATCATATGAATACCATGACCCGCGTTTATCAATAATTCCCATTTCACAACCTACATCAAGAATAGAACCTGAACGTGAAATTCCTTCCCCGTAAACAATATCAAATTCAGCAATACGAAAAGGCGCCGCAACCTTATTTTTAACAACTTTTACTTTAGCCCTTGCTCCGGTTGCTTCACCATTGGGAGCCTTTATACTGGCAATACGACGAATATCCAAACGAACAGATGCATAAAATTTGAGCGCATTTCCTCCTGTTGTTGTTTCAGGATTACCAAACATGACTCCAATCTTCATTCTTATTTGATTGGTAAATATTACGCAGGTACGACTTTTGTTTATTACAGAGGTTAGCTTTCTAAGAGCCTGGGACATTAAACGAGCTTGTAACCCCATATGCGAGTCTCCCATGGAACCCTCTATCTCTGCACGAGGAACAAGTGCTGCAACCGAATCAATAACAAGTACGTCTAGTGAATTACTTCTAATAAGATACTCTGCTATATTCAATGCATCTTCTCCACAGTCTGGCTGAGAAATTAGCAATTCATCAGTATTTACTCCGACTTGTTTTGCATATTGTGGATCTAGAGCATTTTCTGTATCTATAAAAGCACACAGCCCCCCTTGTTTCTGGGCATTTGCGATAACGTGTTGACACAAAGTCGTTTTTCCAGATGATTCAGGTCCATAAATTTCTGTTATTCTTCCACGGGGCAATCCTCCCACCCCCAAAGCTATATCCAAAGATAATGCCCCCGTACTTATTGCTGGAACGTCCAAATGAGAAGAATCTCCCAGTTTAATAATTGAGCCTTTTCCAAATTCTCTTTCTATCTGACCTATTGCCGCCTTTAGATTTTTTTCTTTGCCCACTTCTTTATTTTGAGTCGATTTTGCCATGTCTTTTTGTCCTTATTTTTTATTTATGATTGCAAAGATATAACTCCTGGCAGAGTTGCTTTTTTATCTGTCCTGTACTTACTTCAATTACTGTCTGTTTCTATTTGCAATTATTTTTTTACTAAATAATACTTAAAATCATTATTAAAGAGTCAGTATTCATATCAAATAAAGGTTAAAATCTCTGATTTTGAGCTTAGTAAGCATATATGAAAAGGTTTTTGCTCTTTAAAAACCTTTTCGTGTAATGTCTTATTAGTTTTAGAAATACAAGGGTGAATATAGTAAGTTATTTTAGAAATACAAGGATGAAGAAGCTTGATTATTTTACACAAGCAGGGATAAAATAATCTGTTTTATCTTTTACCATAGTTTATTTATTACTAATAATAAACCTGCTTAAGATGAAAATACATCTGATTTAGTGCTCTTGCAACCGTCCTTTCACGAATGTTTTTTCTTGTTCCTTTAAAAAAATTTTCTGTTAGGTGGATATCGCCTTTCACTAATGTTCCAATATAGACTAAGCCAACCGGTTTTTCCGCTGTTCCCCCCGTCGGACCAGCAATGCCGGTAACAGCAATGCCACACTCAACAGCATATTTAGTCATTATTCCTTTTAACATCTCTTTTGCCGTTTTTATACTGACTGCACCATCTTTTTCAAGAGTTTCAGACGTAACACCAAGCATCTTGTTCTTCCATTCATTGGAATATGTAATCACAGATCCACAATAAAAATCCGATGCTCCGGGTAAATCTGTTATTTTCGCGGCAATCATGCCTCCGGTACAGGATTCTACCGTAGCCAGTTTCCAATTCTTCTTAACAAGAATATCTCCGATTTTTTTTGCAATATTAGCCTTTTCCCCCGCAGTAAAGCTGAGTCCAAATCTTTTTGCGGACTCCGCAAATGCATTTTTCAGTTTGTCTGCATATTTTATGTTAGTCGATAAGGTTAATCTAACACCTTCCGGACAGGCACAGTATTCGGGCGTAATCATAGGATATTTTTTTAAAACTTCTACTGTTTTTTGTGCAACAACAGCTTCAGATGTTCCAATTACAAAACCTGTTTTTCTGAAAAATTCCGGAATAAAAATGTCTTCTATTTTTTTTAAAATATCTTCAAACATTGGGCAGAATTCCTGTGGTGGACCTGGTAGCATAATGGTTATTTTCTTATTTTTTTCATACCAGATTCCAGGTGCAGTTCCGTTGGCATTTGAGATGATGGTTGAATTTTCAGGAACCAAGGCTTGTTTTTTTATATTATCTAGATTAATATTTATTTTTCTTGTTTGCAGGAAGGATGTAATTTGAGAGACAAGAGTTTTGTTAAGATGTACAGGGCAGTGAAGAAATGAATAAACAGTCTCAGCCGTAATATCGTCAGAAGTTGGTCCAAGACCTCCGATTGTAATTGTAATATTACTTCTTTTTTCAGCTATATCCAAAGCATCTGAAATGTCTGTTGGATTGTCTGATACAGTCAACTCCAATGTTGGTAAAAATCCAGCCTGTTCCAACTTTTTTCCCGCAAACGCAAGATTTGAATTAAGAGTTCTTCCCGCAAGAAGTTCTGTTCCTATGCAGATAAATGTAATTTTAGCTTTCAAATTGTTTTTTCTTCATAATGTGGATATTTAGTGTATTGAATATATACGGGAGTGGATGGATGTTTATTAAAATGATTGCCAAGTGTCACGAATAAGTTGGCATGTGTCATCGAGAGACTCCGGAACAACACGGGTATCCCCTAGAACAGGCATAAAATTGGTGTCACCATTCCATCGTGGAACAATATGTTCGTGTATATGATCTTTTAGACCTGCGCCTGCACAGGAACCGAGGTTATATCCAAGATTAAATCCTTCAGGGGCCATTAATTTTCTTAGGACTTCAATTGCTTTAATTCTTAGAGATGTTATTTCATTTTGTTCCTCTGTAGAAAGCGTGCAGATATCATCTGTATGACGGTACGGTGCAATCATCAAATGTCCTGAATTATAGGGGTATCTGTTGAGTATTACAAAGGCTGTTTTCCCGTGTGTAACAATATGATTTGTAGAATCATTTTTATCCTTTGATTTTTTATCACATATAAAGCATTCTAGATTTTTTTCACTTCTGATATATTCTATTCTCCAGGGAGCCCAGAGTGGTCTGTTTATTTTTTCCATTTTCCTTTTTTTAGCTATTTGTGGTAGAAATTTAGAATAATTAGAGATTTTAAACTTTATTTGATATAAATACTGATTCTTTAAGATTATTTAAAGTATTATTTGTTCAAAAAAGAACTGCAAACAGAAACAGACATGGTACGAAAAGACTTTGAACGAAGTGAAAAAGGGGTTTCGTGCAATGTCTAATTACATAGGATATATATGTGTATTAAAAGCTGAATTATAAAGACAACCTTTCATTGTTATCGTTTTTACTTTTTTTAAATTAGCATAATAATCTCTATATTCACTGTGTGCAATTCGATAACGTTTTTTTTCTTCCTTTGTAAAAGTCTTCTTTCGTTTTAAAACATCTTCTGTGAGAGAATTTTCGGCATATTCCATGAGGTCTTCTATGCAATAATATATATTCATTTCACTGCCACTAAAACCATCTTTGCCAAAAGTAGTGTTTCCTACATAGTCCCCAGTTATCTTACGAAATTTTTCAGACTCTTCATTTAATACCAATTCATATTTGACTAGGGCTACAGCTGCTCCAAGCGTCTCACTCAAAAGAAAGAAAAATTCATTTACAGAATCATTTTCATCTTCTATTGCCTTTTTTCCCGCTTGTACGGCTTCCGATAAAAGATATTGGCTTAACTGATAAAACCTATATCTATCTTCTCGGGAAGCTGATTTTATCTCATCGTAAATAAGTTTTTTAAGACGAAAAAAGGCAACATCCCTTCTAGCAAAATATACACATGAATTCAACTGTATCAGTGTATATTTGTGGATATCTCTTTTTCTTGTTCGCCTAAGCATAATCACTTCCCGTATTTTATTTAAGAAAAAAACCTTGGCAATTTACAAATCTTTCATTTTAGGTTCAAGATAATTGGCACATGAATCAAGGGTTTCGAGTTTGCCATACTCTGCTTCCGGAACTTCTACATTGTACTGCTTTCTAAGCTCCATAACAATATCAAGAAAATCCATGGAATCCAAATCCAGCTGGTCACGCAATTTTTCAGATGGGTTGATGTTGGAACAATCTTCATCTGGAACAATGTCTTTGATGATTTTGATAACCGTATTTCTTATGTTTTCCTTCGTCATAATTAATAAAACTCCTTCTTTGAATATGAATATGTATACGTGAACAAAATGGGTATTAAATCTCCCTTAAAGACACTAATGCAATTATTAGATTTGTCCATCTGATTTTAAGGAATATGGAAAAATTAAGATTTTTAGGGTCTAATTTTTTATTATTATCGGGATATTTATTGGAATAGAAAAAGATTCGGATTATATTACGCAAGATTTATGCTTAGTTAGATTTTTAACTTTATTTGATTAAAAACTAAACTCCTAGACAACAATATAAAGTCTTTTTCTACAATCTCTAAAAATAGAAAAAACAGATGGAAAACCTATGAATAATGAGAATAATGAGAATAATATAGTACTACCGGAAATGGAGAAACTGGTTGTAAGTACCTCCCCCCACATTCACAACGGAGCAAGTACATCGCGAATTATGCTTATGGTTATTTTTGCTCTGATTCCAGCATGTATAAGCAGTGTTTTATTTTTTGGACCAGATGCACTGAGAGTTATATTTTGGTGTTCCTTTTTTTGTTTAATAACAGAATGGGGATGTTGTAAAATTATGAATAAGCCTGTTAGTCTTGGTGATTTCAGTGCTTTGTTGACAGGAATTCTCCTTGCTCTTAATCTCTCCAGTATGGCTCCATGGTGGCTCTGTGCCATAGGAGCAGTACTTGCGATTGTGCTTGCAAAGCAACTTTATGGAGGACTTGGCTATAATCCATTTAATCCTGCTCTGGTGGCACGAGTGGGGCTTTTAATTGCATTCCCCAAACACATGACAATATTTCCTGCACCAACTCCTGCAATCTCTTCCATAGAAAAAATTTCTCATGCAACATCCTATGCTACTCCACTTACAAATTGGCAGGCAAATGGAGTAATAGAATCTTCATCTTCAGATATAATTAACTATTTTATTGGTAATTGTGGGGGGTGTATTGGTGAAACATCTGCATTGGCATTAATTCTTGGTGGAATATTTCTCATTTACAAAAAACTTATCCGTTGGCAAGTTCCTTGTTTTTATATCCTGACCGTTGCAGTAATAACAGGAATAATTCATGTATGCAGTCCAGAGACTACACCTCCCCCTCTCTTTCATATCCTTACCGGCGGACTTCTGATAGGAGCATTTTTTATGGCAACGGATATGGTTACTTCTCCATTGACAAAGTTAGGATCAATCCTATTTGCAATTGGCTGTGGCGTAATGACATGTGTTATTCGACAATGGGGAGGATACCCCGAGGGCGTAAGTTTTTCTATTCTTTTTATGAATGCTCTTACTCCCTTTATAGATCGCTATACTACAGGAAAACCATTTGGGACTAAAAAAAAGGGAACTGACAAATGAAAGAAATATTAAAACTTACAATTGCCCTCACTCTTATTTCGGTAATTTCTGCAACTATACTTTCTCTTGCAAAAGAAAAAACCGAAGACCCTATAAAAAAAGCCTCTATAAAGGCAAAAGAAATAGGTCTGAAAAAAGTCCTTCCACTATTTAAAAATAGTCCCATGTCAGAAAAAAAAGAATTAATGTTTACTAAAAATACGAAAACAGACTCTTTGATAATTGCGAACTCCGAAAAGGTACAGAATAAACTAATAAAAATCATTTTTTATCCAGCCAGAAATATTGATGGAGAATTAGTTGGAATTGCCGTAGAAGGTACGACAGAGCTTGGTTATGGAGGTCAGATAAGCATACTTGCAGGATTTACACCGAAGGCAGAAGTTACTTCTGTGGTCGTAACAGAGCATAAAGAAACTCCCGGACTTGGTACAAATGTAACTGCACGCAAAAAGGAAAAGACCCTTAAATCCATATTTTATTCGGATAAAAAGGCTGATACAAAAAAGAAATTGCCTCCAAATAAGTATCTTGATCAATATGAAGGTAAAAAGGTCTCTGAAGAGAGAGTTTTTACAGTAACAAAAGATGGCGGTGAGATTGAGGCTATTTCCGGTGCAACTATTAGTAGTAGGGCGGTTGCAGATGCCATGACTACTGTCTCACAAGCCGTTGCTATTTACATAAAACAGATACAGAGGAAATAAAATGGGACTGAAAAAAGAATTTACTAAAGGACTTTGGGATGAAAATCCGGTTTTAATACTTTTGCTTGGCATGTGTCCAACGCTTGCGGTAACTTCAAATATGAAAAATGGTCTTGGCATGGGAGTTGCAACTACATTCGTACTGCTGGGGAGTAATATTGTTATTTCTCTTCTTAGGAAAGTTATTCCTAAAAAGATTCGAATACCATGTTTTATTGTTATTATTGCTACATTTGTGACTTTGGTAGAAATGTTAATGAAAGCTTATGCTCCGAGTGAATTGAACCAGGCTCTTGGAATTTTTATCCCACTTATTGTAGTAAATTGCATTGTTCTTGGTCGCGCCGAGGCATTTGCATCAAAAAATACGCTTATGAAATCAATTGCTGATGGTTTGGGGATGGGCGTGGGCTTTATTTTTGCATTAATGGCTCTTGGAGGAGTACGGGAGTTTCTAGCTGCGGGTACCCTTTTTGAGATAAAAATAATAACTTCCTGGAATACAGAATTTTTGCTTATGAAATTTGCTCCAGGCGCATTTATAGTCTTAGGTCTCTTTCTTGCCGGAATGAATAAATTGAAGATGATTCAAGCCGAAAAAGAAGGTAGAATATATACCCCACCACCAGAACTTAATTGTTCTCATTGCCGCCTATGTGATCTCTCATCAATAGATACAGAAGAGTAGAATTATATAGTATTTAGATCCTACACGAAAAGTTTTTTAAAGAGACAAAAATATTTTCGTGCATGCTCTCTAGCTTCAAAATTAGAGATTTTGAACTTTCTTTGAGATGAATACTGACTCGTGCATAATGATTTTAGGTCTTATTTGCTCCAGAGCTCCAAGTTATCGAGCAACTCAGATTCCCTTTTTTTATCCAGGATATTATTCCACCTCATCTAAGGTCAATTCTTAAAAAAGAATCTCCGTTTTATCCCCACCGGGGATATTCACCGTAG
>JAYEIY010000187.1:0-9406 GCA_034660375.1 Verrucomicrobiota bacterium | reverse complement strand
ATCAAATTCAATCTTTATCAAGCTTAAATTTTCTTTAGCTTCACTTATATCTTTATTAACTTTAAGCCAGAGTTCTATACTTCCTTTATTTGAAGTAATGACATCTTTTGCATTGAAAATAACACTATCTTTAGCAGATGAACATAACACTCCATTTCCATAATGTGACTTAATAAAATTAACCTGCCCCTTTATTTTTCCTTGCATTCCAGAAGGATATTTCACAGATACCAATTTGCCTTTTGAACCTTGAGCTTTATCTAAATGCGATAAAAATATCACGTTTGCTGTTTTTTTCTTTTCAGAATCCGCACTTACAAGTTGTGAAATCGCTAAAATTGATACTAAAAATACTGTGAGTTTTACTTTCATTAGATCTCTCCTTTTGTTAATTAAATTTATTATTTTTTTAATATTAAGCGTAAAAATTAACTAATTACATTCCAATTTTTAATTGAATAATTTATTGCAGATTCAAATTTACTTTCAGAACTGTACGAGCCACCCTCAGTTGGATTCCAAGTAAGATCTATCCACTTTGATTCATTTGTGCTCATTATTTATTTTTCTTCACTAGTTTTTTTATATTTATCAAAAATTTGTTGGATAGTCAGACCATCTTTAAATGAGGTTAGAGGAGAGGTGTTTTTATCTGTTATTGAATGTATAAATTGTTTAAATACATCACAAGTCAATTCAGGAGCACTAAACTTCCCATCAAAAATTTCACCATCTGGATATGTTTTAAGTTCAGTCCCATTTATATGTGCATACCCTTCTGTTCCAGTCAACTCAATTACAATGTCTTCGTTCGGAATTCTATATGGTAAACGACCGACACTTACATTAGCTACTGCTCCATTAGTGAACTTCAGGTTATATATGGCATAATCATCAGCACCTACACTTTTATATTTTTCGTAAAAATCATTTTTCCTTATTTGAAAAACATCTTCTACAGGAGCTCCAATGAGCTTCATTGCTGTAATTAAGCCATGGGATCCTATAGTCACAGATTCTCCGCCTGGGATTTCACTTCCCCAGCGTTCTGTGGGCTCAAAACCGAGATAAATACCGCCTGTAAAATTTAAACGCAATGATACAGATTTTACTTCACCAAGTTTACCGGCATTAATCATATCTATAAGCTTACATACAGCTGGTCTTATATGATATCCCCCAAGCATAAAACCATGCGCTTTTGACTTAGCTTCTGCTTCACAAACAGCCTGAGCATCTTCCAGTGTCAAGCCTAAAGGTTTATCGGTCACAACATATTTATTATTTTGCAAAGCTTTAATTAACCATTCTGCTTTGATGGAAGGTGCGCACATTACCGAAATAATATCAATTTCAGGATCATTAATAATATCTTCAGGATTGACGATATATCCTGCATTGAATTCTTGCGCATAATCTTTAGATGCTTTTACTGTATCTTTGTATAGAGCTGCACCAAATTCATCACCACCACAGATACTTTTAATTTCACACATATTTGTATTAACTAATTCACGTTCAAGGCTATGGCATCCCCATACACCTACGCCAATAACACCAATTTTATATATTTTAGAATTACTCATTTTCTACACCCTTTAATATTAATTCAAAAAGATTTAAAGAATCTTCAATTCTAGGATTACATTCTTTACCCGTAATAATTTCTTTTGAAAAATCATCAATTGCATAGTTAAAAGCATTTATCATATCATCCAAGCCTTTTAGTTCAGGATTTAATAAAGGAAGTTTTTTTATTTCTTCGCTTCCTTTTTTGTATAAAAAAAGATCTTCAGAACCATAGTTTTGTCGAATTTCTCCTTTTGTCCCAATTATAGTTCTTTGCATACCACTCGGCATACCTTCTTTCATTAACATAGTATTATATTCAAATAGAAATGTTATTTTCTTCATAGGAAATATTGCAGACCAATAGTTGGGCCCTTCTCCTAAACATTCAGGAATACCATTTTTATTTTTTGTAGAAAAAAGGTTTATTTTTTCTGGAATAATATTAGAATATAATACTGCTTCATCTAGCCAATGCATCGTATTATGTAACCAAACTCCACCAGACTCTTTTTTTAAATAAAAACTATTAGGGTTTTCAATAGGAAATCGACGTCCTCTAAATTTAATAATAATTTCACGAACTTCTCCAATGATACCATCTTTGATATATTTATTAATAGATCGACTTAAGGTAGTATGTCTTTGATGTAACATAATTTTTAATCTACCTTTTGATTTTCTAGAAGCATCTCTTAGTTTTTGAAGCTCGTCTCGGTTCAAGCATGGAGGTTTTTGTAATAGTACATGTTTGCCGGCTTCTAGCGCCATAAGTGCATGCTCACAGTGGAACTGATCAGGTGTTGCAACTTGAATCATATCAATATTTGGATCGGCAAGCATTTCTATATATTCTGTATATGCTTTTACTCCTGTTTGTTCAGCAAAATCATGAACAGTTTCTAAACGGTCACAAAGTGCCTTTAATTCAACTAATTCTGATTTTAGACAAGCAGGCATTTGCTGATTCGTTGCAATATTGGGTTGTCCGGCTCCCAAAATTCCAACTATTATTTTTTTTGTCATATTTTATTTCCTTATTTTAATCGATTAGGAAATTGTATTTTGAGCTTATTTCCATTTATTCGATCTTCTTTTTCTTGTTTGATTTTTTTTTGAACGTCTAACATCGAATTTATCACGCTCTGCGTGACATTCAACATTCAACATCGAATGAAGAACGACTCCGTCGAAACGCCTAACACAATATGTTCGATGTTCTTTTTGCGGAGTTTCTACTTTGAGGTATACGTATTACGATTCATCATAAGCCCAGTCAAAGTAGGTTTGAGGATCAGTTGGTGAGAGGATGAATGGATGTGCCCAGTTAGGACGCTCAAGCTTAACATGACCATCGTTGTATAATACGTTTATTCCCGCAGAACCATGATTCCATATTCTTGGTGATGATGTCCCTGCTTCATAAGTATCTGTGGCAAACCAATATGTGCCACTCATTGGGAATTTCCAATTTCCCCATTCATATCTATGTCCAGATTTGTCCATTAAATTTTTACGCATTGTTAAATTGGTCCACCATGTTGAGGTGGATTCTATTCTCGATGATGGACATCTAAAAGTATCAATAGTTGGAACGTATTCTTCCTGCATTAATAACCCGAATCCCCCGCACCCAGTGTATCCGTCGTTATCAGTATATTTAGCATTTTCCAGTCTTGAACCAAATATTGTTGTCCCATTGCATACCGGTCTTGGAAGGATACTATTCCAGTCTTCTGAATAAGCTATAATCCCCAAACCTATTTGTTTTAAATTATTCATACATTGAGCCCGTTTGGCAAGCTCTTTTGCCTTGCCCAAAGCCGGCAGTAGCATGCTCGCGAGAATCGCGATTATTGCAATTACAACCAGGAGTTCGATAAGTGTAAAGTTAAGCACCTTAAATAAATCATTTTCCTTTTTATTCATTTTGATTATCCTGTTTTTATAACTAATGATTAAGTATTAATTCTTTGTACACTTTCTCTTTCTCTGAGATTTCCATTTATTATGATGCGTTTATTAGGAATTGTTTCGCCCTCCATTAATGTTTCAAGTAATCCTGCAGCCTTTCTACCGATTTCTCTGAATGGCTGTTCAATAGTAGTTAATGGTGGATTCAGATATTGTGCCAGGATATCATTGTTAAATCCCACTACACTTATATCGTCGGGAATATTTAGTCCATGGTTATTTATTGCTTTGTAGACACTGGGAGCAATTGAGTCATTTAAAAGAAAAAGTGCGGTAGGGGGTTCATTCATGGAAATTAATTTGTGCATTGGTTCGTATCCCATCATATCCTTTATAGCATCTGGACAATGTTCTCCGAGGTTAATTCCAGTAATCTGTTGTAAGTATTCTTTTTTTAACTCAATGTTATGATCTTGCAATGCCTTGACGTATCCCTTGTATCTTTCTTCAACTGATGATAAGGAAGAGTGTGCCGGATCTGGAAACGTAATATGTGCTATTCTTCTATGACCTTTAGATATAAGATAGCAAACGGCTTCGTAGGCTCCTTTTTCATGATCGGCCTCAACCACAGGAGTATCTATTCGCTCATAGTGTCTATCTATCTGAACAAAAGGAATATTTCCTTCAACTAAAGCTTTCGCTGCTTCTAAAGACTCAGAGTCAGGATCGAGAATTGCAATTACTCCTCCGAAGTGCTCCTCTTTTGCTTTTTTAAGATTAAGTACCTCTTGTTTCTTATCGTAGTTGCCGTTAAGCAAAAACAAATGTAGATTTCTTTTGCGAAAATAGTCGTCCACTCCTCTCATAAGTTCTGCATTCATATGACTTTCAAACTCGTTGGCTATGAATGCAATATTTCGTGAGTTTACTCCGTTCCTTCTTTTGCTTATAAATGTTCCCTGTCCCTGACGACGTTCAATTATGCCTTCTATCTCCAGCTTTGTGAGCTCCTTAAGAAGGGAATAGCGAGTTACTTTTAGAGAGCTTATTAATTCAGATTCCCCAGGTATCATCTCTCCGCTTTCAAAGTTTTTTGTAATAAAACTCCTTATTAGGCTACCTGTATCCTTTTTAGTGTATCTTTTCTTCTTATTAGCAGTAGTTATCATATGTTTACCCCATTTGTCAGATGTTTACCTTGATTGTAGACTCATTCTCTTGTTTGTCAAGGTCTTTTTTCTGTTTTTTTAAGAAAATATATGATAATTCCTTGACTTATCGCATGAATAGTCCATCTTATTAAAAATAGATACAAAATATCATGGATACTAGAATCATTTTTTAAGAAGGAGATCATCATATTATGAATAGAGAAGTAGGAAACTTTAAAATTACAAATAAAATAAATGCACTTTGTGGTTAACTTAAAAAGTCTACTGAAAGAGTTCTGGCAGAGCTTAATTTTGCAGAAGAGCTCTTAGGTTTGCCTGAAAACAAAGATAAAGGGTGGATAGAGCTTGTTTGTGAATCAAAGAAAATTCTAAAAAATGAGTTGGAGAGAGATAATCCAAACATTAGAAAAGTTACTCAAGAAATAGAGACGATTCTTGAGCCTATCGGTCAATATTCCAAAGAATTTCACATTCACTGTGTCGGGTATGCTCACATAGACATGAACTGGTTATGGTCTTATCAGGAAACAGTGGCGGCTGTGAATGATACTTTTATTACAGTCCTCAAATTAATGGATGAATTTCCTGATTTTTGTTTTTCTCAAAGCCAGGGAGCGGTTTATGATATTATCAGAAAATTTAATCCTGAGGTATTTAATCAAATAAAAAGGCGAGTTATTGAAGGTCGATGGGAAGTTATAGCGTCGCAGTGGGTGGAAGGAGATAAGAATATTCCGTCAGGCGAAAGCATAATAAGGCATATGCTTTACACGAGAGCATTTATGAAAGAAAATTTGGGATTGATGCCAGAAGATGTGTCAATAGCCTGGGAACCGGATACTTTTGGACATGCGGCATCAATTCCCGCTCTTATGCTGGGAGGAGGAGTAAAACAATATAGCTTTTGTCGTAATGGAAAAGAAGAATTACCTCCCCTTTTTCTATGGCAAGCTCCCGATGGTAGTGAAATTATTGTCAATCACGAGCAGACATGGTATAACGATCCGCTTGGAACGCATAATACAATTGGATTATTAAAATATTACAAAAAATCAAATATTAAAAATTGGATGTTGGTTTTTGGTATCGGAGATCATGGCGGAGGTCCCACCAGACGAGACTTGAAAACCTTTGAAGAAATGAAAAAATGGCCAATATTTCCTGATTTTAAATTTTCAACAACAAAGAAATTCTTTTCTTCTGTTGAGAATAATAAAAGCAAGCTTCCGATAATAAAAAAAGAACTTAATTTTATTTTCCGAGGCTGTTACATTTCTAAAAACCTCATAAAAGCTAGCAATAGATTTGCCGAAAATCTTATTGAAGAGGCTGAGGTATCTTCGGTGCTGGCGAGTCAAAATAGCAATTTTCAATATCCATTTGATGAATTGAAAAAATCTTGGTTATCAATCTTATTCGGACATTTCCATGATATTCTGCCTGGTTGCGGAATCTCGTCAACAACCCATTATCATAGTGCAAAATATCAAGAGACTGCAGCAGTTAGCGGAATGATAAAAACAAATGCACTAAGAATTGTTGCAAGTCATATTGATACACAATATTTTGAGAAATTAGCTGATATCATAGATTTATCTTTATTTTCAATGGGTGCCGGAGCCGGAGTTGCATCTCATAAAGGTGGTATTTCAGATGTAAATCACTCAACAGACGCAGTCAAAGTCTTTACTGTTTTCAATCCTTCTTCTTGGGAGCGTAATGAGGTTGTTTATGTGAAAATATGGGATTCAGAGAGAGACAATATGAAGAAAAAGACTTTTACTGCTTTTTTTGCTGATGGATGTTCCGTTGTTGCTCATAGAATAACAGACGGAATGCTATGGGAGCATGGGTTTGTAGAACTTGCGGTACCTGTAAGTGTAAAAGCTCTTGGATATACGAGTCTTGCAATAGGAATTACTGGAGAAGTAAACGAATATCCTATAGGATCTTTTGGCTATCCAAATTTTGAGTATTTAAGGGATCAAGAGGAAGGAAAAGTTGTAAATTGTGCCACTCCACTCGAAATGTCACTTTCATACGCTGGTAAATATGGAATGGAAAACGATATGGTAAAGGTATTGTTTGATAAAAATACAGGAGGAATAAAAAGTCTTATCCATAAAGAGAGTGATGTAGATTTTGTTTCTAAAGGGGCTGACATGTTGGCTTTGGAATATACACTCGAACGTTCCGACGGAATGTCTGCATGGAAAATTCATCTTCTTAAACAACCTTCTATAAAACTAATACCCACTAGCTTTAAGCCTGTAATAATGAACTCTATGGTTTCAACATACGAGGCAGTATTTAAGATTGAAAAATCTGAAGTAATATTGACTTATATTCTAAAATCAGATTCTCCATACCTAGAAATAAACTTAAAAGTGAACTGGTTTGAAATTGGAAATGACAGTATTGGTATCCCTGGGTTAAGAGTTTTATTTAATTCTGATTTACATGACTCTTTTGGTATTTACGAGACTCCGCTTGGTTCTATTACTAGAAAGGTGAATTCTGGCGAGGTTGTGCCGACTCAAAAATGGTCAACCATTCACGGAAAATTGAAAAATAAGGATGAATTCCTGGAAGCTGGATGCCTTGTTTTAAACGATTCTCTCTATAATTCTTTCATTCAAAATAATTGCATAGGACTTTATTTGCTACGTTCAACCTATGAACCTGATCCGGTGTCGGAGGTTGGAGAACATGAATTTAAAATTGCAATACAACCATATATTGGTAAAGTCAAAAAAGATTTATATATTCGAAGTGGAATGGCATTTAACCATCCTCTTATTCCTGTATCAACAGATATACACACAGGAACATTGGCTGCAATATCAAATGAAATGATAACTCTTTTATCAGAAAACGTTATTGTAACTCATATTAAGAAAGCTGAAAACGGGAATGCTTTGATTGTCAGAATTCAGGAAACAGAGGGAAAAGCAACTAAATTCACAGTAAGTTTTTCTAAAACTCTTGCTGGAAAAATAATCACTGCGATGGAAGTCGATTTCTTAGAAAGAGAAAAAAATGTATCAATTGAAGTTAATTCAAATCTATTGACTTTAGATATATCTGCATTTGAAATAAAAAGTTTAAGATTAATTAGTGCTTAAAACTAATAATTTTCGAGAATGTGTTCCAGTGTTCTGAGGAATATTTCTGCTTCCTATGATTATATTTTTGTTTCCTAAAGCCCTCATAATTACAGCGCCCTGATAGCCCTTGAGTGCAAAACTCAGAATGTAGGGAGAGGATATATGTGCCACAGCTCTAAGGTTTGAGAATAGAGAAAAATCAACTCAGATTCCCTTTTTTTTTCAATTTGCAAACTAATTAAAGTTTACAATATCTTCAATTTCAGGCATTCTACTCCGGCTGAATGTGATGCATTAGGATTGGCATAATGTTTTTCTGTCAGGCGTATATAATTTTCAATTAAAGAGGGCAGGGGGTGGTTGTCCTGGACGAAGGCAGTACTCCAAAACCAAAAGAACTGGTTGAAGTTCCCGGTTGTAAAGGCAAGGTAAAACTGAAATTGGTTCAGGTTACTTATGCTAATGAAATAACCGCACCAGTCCAACGGGCCGAGGTGACCTATCAAGAAAAACTGGTAAAAGGTGAAGGCACATTCTGGAAGTCTCTGAACTGGTTTGAATCTCCTATGGACTGCGAAGACAGCACATTTGAAACCATATTTGCCCTCTGGTTGGTACTCTACCTGCTGATCTATATTCCCGTTCTGTTTATTACTAAATTTATCCTGAAAGTGCCGTAAGTAAGACTTTAAATATCACCCACTCTCCGCCAGTATGCAAGCATAAATTCACTGCCCCCGTCTTTGGGAAAGAACCTAAAATTGTAGGCGAAAAGTGCTTTCTATTTTCTTTCTTCTTTCTTTCGGAACACCGGCTTCTTCAGCAAAAATCTTCCATTTCTGGACTACTTCAATAGTCTCCTTTAGTATTTTCTCGGCCTTCCCTCTTTTTAAAAGGGCTTTCTTCCCGCATTCGTTAAAATCTTCCAGTGTAAAATTGTCCCTCTTCATATTCATGGACATTTGGTGGGAATGGGCATAAGAGCCATTCGGATTGTAGCTATAGGTCATATCAAAAGCCGGAGCAAGTGACCATACTCCTTTCCGGTCCATCAGAAATTCAATATTCTTTACATGGTCATCCTGATTTCTGGCGACAATATTAAACACCATCCTCCGGAACATCTGCTCCCTGTTTTTTCCCAGCAGTTCAAGGTCCCTTATGGTATTAAAGCACTGTTCGTAACTGTGGACTCCCGGCATCCTGTAGTCAAGATGTGCCATAGATCCTAGAGAAAGCTTATGGATCTTTCCACCGTTTTCATCCCGGTCATACCTTTTGGTGATAAAATGCCTCCGTTCCCCTTCTTGAAAAAGCCGACTTTCAGACATTTTGATTCCCGCAGCAGTCGCCATCTTGTAATAGGCGTATTCAATCAACCCATACCCTTTCGGATTCTGCATCTGGACACTACCAGTTTCAACCCCATCAAATTTAAGTAGCCAGTATCCGAATCCCTCTCCTGCATCAACCTGTCCGGACCGCATTTCTCCGGTGTTGTCATTCCAGGCAACAATAGCCTTTGCCCTTGCTCCCCCAGCTGAAGTTCCGACCATCAGTATTTTTTCCAGAGACTTAGTCTTCTCTTCCCCGTGAAGGGAAACTCTAAAATTCTCCCGGTGGGAAAGTATTTTGGTAGCC
>JAYEIY010000186.1:0-9428 GCA_034660375.1 Verrucomicrobiota bacterium | reverse complement strand
CAAACCTTTAATTGTTCTATTGCTGTATGCCAATTCATAAGAAAGAATCTTTTCCTCTTTCAAGTTGCGATTTCCTATAGCAAATGGATATGCATTTCCTCTGTTTGTCTGCTGAAAAAGAGATGGCATATAGTAACCATTTGCAACGGTAAAACGTATGTTTTGCTCTTTTGGCAGTTTGTAAATGAAACTTAGTCTTCCAAGTCCAAGATTGTGTAAGTATGTGTTATATTCAAAACGTCCTCCAAGTGAAATAATAAAGTTGTTCGTAATATGGAATTCATCTTCAATATTAATAGCCAGATCATTAACACTGTGGTCTTCATACGCAATTGCCGGGTTTGCAAGACCAAAACTTTTTATTTCCCATTCTGAATGTTTTGCAAAGAGACCTATGGAGAGAATGTGCTTATCAAATTTGAACGTTTTCATTGTTTCAAATTCATAATTTGAATCGTCCACGCCAAATGATTCACCCCAGAACGTTTTTCTGTGATGTCCATAAAAAAGTCTCGCCCAAAAATCTTCTTTATCATAACGTGAATAAAGAAATGTAGTTCTAGGCTGACATACTCCGCTTATAACATTTGCTGAATCCGAATGCCTTAATCCAAGAGTAAGCTTTGAATTGTCGTCAAATTTTCTTATTAATTTACCGCTTACACTTTTATTATAGTATCTGTCTGATTCCTGGATTGCTCCCGGGAAATCCCATTTGTCTGCTTCTGCCATGCTGGCGGTAACTGTATATTGCCAATTATCAAAAGCCGCAGCATTAATAATATTCGTCCTCAGTGTATGCTGAGTTCCGTACAATACATTTACTTGAGTTCCTTCAAGTTCCTCAGGAGTTTTTGTTATTATATTGATAACTCCACTGAAGGCATTCCCCCCATAAAAAATTGCTCCGGGACCCTTAATAATCTCTATTCTATCAATTTCTTCTATTGCAAGTGGTATCCAATCTAAAAAGATGTGATTTGCATGATACATAAACACATTATTTCCGTCAAGAGTAACAAGTACATGTGCGGTGTCAGCAAAACCACGAATTCCAATTACATGTTGACCGGCATTTGTCTGTCTGATATCCAAACCTGAAACAGAACGCAATGCGTCTGCAAGGTTAGTTGCACCCGACGTTTTTATGTCTTCAGCAGTAACAATTTCAACACTTGATGCCGCTTCGGTAATAAGCTGTTCCCTTTTTGAGGATGAGATAACGGTTGGAATCTCCATAAAAAATAAATCTTCTCCAGAACCAAGAGAATTTGCAATTCCGGCTATCTCCTGTGAGTTTAGCCTATTAAATGAGATGAAAGAGGCTAATACTGCACTTACAAAAAGATTAAAAAAACTATTTCTCTTCATGATTCTACTCCTTTTATTTATTTTTATTTTTTGCGGATAAAACAAAAGCACTAACTAACTATTCTAAACTATGTGCTCTAAGTCAAGTTGTTTTTGTCAAAAAAAACAATTTATTTAAATAGACAGTTAAATTTTTAAAAATTGAACTCTATGATTTAAGAGTTCTCCGATTGCAAGCAGTTTTTCACCGGAAAGTTATTTGTTTATTTTTACAAAATGCTTTTTTATTTTTTTTCTTTGAAAGTGGGTCCTGTTTTTTGTTTGTTATTTATTCGCTGCTGGCTTTTTGATTGTTTGTAAACCTCCCTTTTTTTGTTTTGTTTCTCTTCCTTTCTTTTAAAATTTTGGTCGCGTTCATTGTAGGAGACCTGTATTTTTGCAGGTCAATCTAAGTTTAGTAGACTATTGCTGGGGCTTTGCCCCATACCCCGAAGCTTTTAAGGCATAACAGGATACTCCAGAATATTGTTGCCGTTTTTAAGATGGAGAACTTTTTTCTCCCCCCACAGAACAATGGTACTTATTTAGTTCGTTTTGTTTATGATAAACCGAAAAAAAAGAATATAAGTATGATAATGATGGCAACAATAAAAATAAGGATGTCTCTATGATTTGCTTTTCTTTTAAAAAAACTATTATATGATTTTTCGATTTTAGTAGTTTTAACATTTTTCTTCTCTTTCGGATCTATCAGATAATGTTGAAATGCTTCTTTTATATTATCTGGGAAATTCATATTGCTACGATAAAGGAACTGTACTATTTTTATTGTTGACGGAGTAAATATTTCTTCTTCGGTCTCGTATTTTTCAAATAATTCGTAAATATAGTCCAATATACTGTCATATAACTCGCAGATTTTGTCGTTTTCATCATTAGTACTTTTGGAATAAATCAGAGCTGAATAGTCTTTGCATATTTCTATGTAGTATGTATCGTTAATTGGAATTCTGTTGATACAGTATCTATTTTTGAAAAAAACTTCAGCCATATCTATACTTATCTGATGTCTTGCTGCATGAGAGAGGTTATTTACATCGACTTTTTTCAGCTGAACCGTATCTGAAATTTCTTCAGATCCGCCTCTTTTCCCAGTTCTCAGTCTGCTTTCTAAGGGAGGACTCATATTATGGCTTTTTAATATTATGATTTTTTATATTAAATATCTAACAATAATAATATGTAATATTCTTTGATAAAAAAGCAAGCCTATATAGACAAAAAACTTTTTTTATTCAAAGAACTTAAATTTATTCTGATTTTTATCCGTATGCTGCGAAACCAAAGAACCAGTACTTTTTAGCAATGCGGTATAGTTTACTTTTTTCAGGAATTTCTTTTTCGGGTAGATTGTGTCCTGTACAGACTGGGCGTGTTGTTGTTTCTTCAAACACGGTATCTCTCCTTGAAGAATCGTATGCTCCCAATTCAAGTATTATTTTTTCAAGTTTTTGAGGGTTTTCAATTCATTTCAAAAACTTTCCTATAAGCAGAGGGAGGAATCCCGTATTGCTTTTTAAATAATTTAGAAAAATGGTACACATCTTCTATCCCGACCTCTTCTGCAATTAGATAAATGGAGTCTTTATTTAGTTGTAATTTGCCAGCGGCAAGATTAAGACGTATTTTTATCAAAAATTGATTGGGAGGAAGCCCCGTATTCTTTTTAAAAACTCTTCGCAAATGAGTGTAAGATATGCATAATTTTTCGGCTTCTAATTTAAAATCCCACTGGTGTTGGGGATTTTTTCTGATAGCTGTAACTAGTTTATCAAGCAAATCATCCCAGAGGTTTCTTTTTGTTTCGGTTGGCTTTTGACGATGAAGCTGGAGTAAAAGTCCTTCCAGTTCATGAGTTGCTCGCGCATAATCCGGATTGTATGATTTTGATAAACGCTTAAAAATGCGCTGAAGAAGCAAAAGAAATCTATCTGGATTTGTTATTTTTATTAAACCAGTCTCGTCAGTGATTGGTAAAAGCCCTGAAGATATGTAGTCTTGAATTTTTGGTCCGGTAAAGCATATAAAATTATGTGAGCGGGTGCTTTTAGTAGGAGATCCATACCTGAAGCGGATCCCGGGATAAGTAATAAAACAATAGGCTCCATTGGTTTCAATTATATCATTATCTCCCTTTGCAAAATACATCGGTCCGAAATGATTGTATTGAATTCCGTAGTACCCCTCAAAAAACTTATCAATGCAACCAGTGCTTTCTTGTGTACTGCCAAAGTGTAAAAAATTTATTCCGTTAAAATAATTCATGATCAAAAAATACAAAAGATTGCGTAAAAAAGCCATTTACAAGTCAAAGAACAAATGTGCATTTAAAACATCTTAAGTCAAATTCTCAATTTAAATTTAGGGAGAAAAAACATGTCTAAAGTAAGACTTGGTGTTATTGGAACAGGAAACATGGGGACGGCTCATGTAAAAAGCATACAGAATGGTAAGATTTCCGGAGTTGATTTAGTTGCTGTTTGTGATATAGATCCTAAGGCTATGAAAAAAATTGATGACGTAGAAAAATTTGAATCATCAGAAGAACTCATACGTTCCGGTAGATTGGATGCAGTGTTGATTGCAACCCCACATTTTTCACATACTACAATTGGTATTGACGCACTCAATAATAATCTTCACGTTTTGGTGGAAAAACCCATTGCAGTACATAAAAAGGATTGCGAAAAACTTATTGCTGCACACAAAGATAAAGATTTGATTTTTGCTGCAATGTTTAATCAGAGAACAGACCCGTATTTTAAGAAAATAAAGCACTTGATTGATAGGGGGGATCTTGGAGAGATAACTAGGATTAATTGGATTGTTACTGATTGGTTTCGTACTCAGGCATACTATAATAGTGGCTCCTGGAGAGCGACCTGGGAAGGTGAAGGTGGTGGTGTATTACTCAATCAATGCCCACATCAATTGGATCTCTATCAATGGTTTTTTGGGATGCCAGATAAAGTCCGTGCTTTCTGCGGTATAGGGAAAAAACATGATATTGAAGTTGAAGATGAAGTAACAGCCTATATGCAATATAAAAATGGAGCAACAGGAGTCTTTATCACAACAACAGGAGAAGCTCCAGGAACAAATAGATTGGAAATTACAGGAGAAAATGGAAAGCTCGTATTTGAAAATAATAAAATACTCTTTACCAAAAATGAAATTTCTATGACAGAATTTAATAAAACAACAGATAAGGGATTTGGGACACCTGAAATCTGGAATGTAGAAATTCCCGTGAATGGAACAAATGGCCAACATGTTGAAATAATACAGAATTTTGTCGATGCAATTGCCGATGGTAAAGAATTGATTGCCCCAGCTGAAGAAGGAATTAAATCTGTAGAATTGGGAAATGCAATGCTATTTTCCTCTATGAATGATATGACCGTAGAGATGCCTCTTGATAGTGATGCATACGCTGATATTCTACAGTCTTTGATTGATAATTCTACATTTGAGAAAAAGACCGATAATGCAGTAAAAACCGATTTTACAAAATCATTTACAAATTAAGGAGAATGCAAGATGAAAAAACAACAGGTTGCAGCACAATTGTATACAATTAGAGATTACCTTCAAACTCCAGTAGAAATTGCGAAAAGTATGAAGAAAATTCGTGATATGGGTTATAAAGCAGTTCAGGTTTCCGGAATGGGACCTATTGAAAATGCTGAATTAGTAAAGATTCTTGATGGCGAAGATCTTGTCTGCTGTGCAACACATGAACCAGGAGATATGATTATCAATGAACCCGAAAAAGTAGTTGATAAGCTAAAAGCTTTGAATACAAAATATACTGCATTTCCGCATCCTGGTTCTTTTAGTATAAAAACAGAGGATGATGTGAAAAAATTGGCAGCACAGCTTAATAATTCAGGACAAATTCTCTATGAAAATGGATTGGTTCTTACTTATCATAACCACGATTGTGAATTTGCAAAAGTCAATGGTAAACTTATTCTTGATATTCTTTACAATGAAACTGATCCTAGATATCTTCAGGGAGAACCTGATACTTTCTGGGTGCAGTCGGGAGGACAGGATTCTGCAATGTGGTGCGAAAAGCTTGCTGGAAGATTACCCCTTCTGCATATGAAAGACTATGGAGTTATCCCAGGAGGAGGTAGGAAATTTGAGGAAATTGGTAGAGGAAATCTTGATTGGAAGGGAATTATAGATGCAGCTGAAAAAGCTTCCTGCGAATGGTTTATTGTTGAACAGGATGGAGATTGGTTTGATAATGATCCATTTAAATCACTTGAAATTAGTCTTCAATATATAGAGGAGAATTTAATATGTACTATTTAACAGGTTTTGCCGATGAAGCAGCAGAGAGTCTAGACGGTCAAATTAAAGCAACAAAAGAACTCGGATGGAAATATATAGAATCAAGAAATATAAATGGAAAAAATATCATAAATCTGAGTGATAAAGAATTTGATACAGTCTGTGCAAAACTTGAAGATGCCGGAGTTAAAATCAATTGCTTTGGATCTGAAATCGCTAACTGGGGAAAACAGATTACTGATCCGTTTACATCTTCGCTGGAAGAAACCAGACGGGCTATTCCCAGGATGCAGAAACTAGGGACTAAGTTGATTCGTATGATGAGCTTTGCAGTATTGGATGACAGAGATCCAGATGATCAAATGGAGGAGGAGCGTTTTAAAAGATTGCGAGAACTCCAAAAAATGTTTTCTGATGCAGGGATTACTCCGGTTCATGAAAATTGCATGAATTATGGTGGTATGGGGTGGACATATACCCTTAAACTCCTAGAAAATGTTCCTGGTTTGAAGTTGGTTTACGATACAGGAAACCCTGTTTTTACAAAAGATAGAACCAAATCAAAACCATATCCCATGGAATCTTCATGGGAATTCTATTCGAATGTAAAAGAACATATCGAATATGTCCATATAAAAGACGGTTTTTATGATAAAAAAAGTGAAAAATCCATATTCACATATCCTGGTGAAGGAGATGGTGATGTAAAACGTATAGTTGCTGATTTGCTGAAAAATGGATATTCAGGAGGTTTTTCTATGGAACCACATATGGGTGAGGTTTTTCATGATGATTCTGTAAAGTTAGGCAATGATGAAAAATATAGCATCTATGTAGAATATGGACGCCGTTTTGAAAAAATATTAGCGGATATCTCCAAAAAGTAATAATCCTAAATAACGCAGTTGCATAAAACTTTTTCGTAGACAAGGTAGCGAGCCGAGCAGTATAAATAATACTGTTCGGCGAAACTAACGCAGTATACGAACAAGTTTTGCCAACCTATATGGTAAAAAATCCTGTTGAAAATAATTTTGCATTTAACCCAAAGGATGAACACCTAAAACCATATAACTCTTTGGAAACAAAAAGATACAACTCTAAATATATTTTTCACTGTGTTTTTTAGGATAATTTGTTTTTAATATGCATCACTAGGAACAAACACAATACTTTCCAAAGAGTTCTTATTATTTCTTTCTATTTGTAAAAATCTATAATTATCGTACTCAACTGTTGTCTCTGTTGTATAGTTTTTGAGTGCATTATAGAGTTTTTCAGGAAGCTTTTCTCCTTCTTTAATACGGGGAATGTTACTGGCGTTGATGATTGAAATGACTTTTTCGTCTTCGTCAAGAATAAGCATTCCGATTTGAAGATCAATGAGAGCTCTGGAAATATCTTTTGTTTTAACCTGTTCCAATTTAAGATCTTTTTTTAATTCTTTTGCTTGTCCTTTTATTTCTTTAAAGTCTCTTTTTATTTTTTCAGTTTGTTCTTTTACTTCTCGTTTTATATCACGGGAATAAACATTATTAAGGTATGCTACTAATTGATCTTTTTTCTTAACTCCCTTAAATTCGCTTTTCAATTTATTTTTAATCCTTTCAGCGAGTGGCTTGAATTGTCTTGTTGTTTTTTTGCGTGTACGCAGTTTTGATTTAGTTATATTTTCCTGGAGGAGTTCAACCAATTCTCCTGCATCTATGTTTTGTGCATCCATAATTTTTTTTATGGATGAAAGAATTTTTTTTGTTGTTTTGTTATCCGGAGAAATTTCATTGAGAACTTTTTCTGCGGAAGATGTGGAGTGTTGGTGTTCAACAAATTCAGACAGTACACTTTGGGCTTTGTAGGTAGTTGAATAGGAAGCAATTATATCAGTTATGTGTTTAAGAAAAGTTATAGCACCTTTTGAGGAAAGAATTTTAGAATTCCTTTCCAGTTCATTCTTCATAACCTGCATTGCCTCATCCATTTTTTTTGCATTTTCGGGAGAGGTAGCTGTAATTTCAAGACCAGCAATACTTTGACTTGCAGACATTATAGCTTCTTCCATCTTTTGAAGAAGAGTATTCTTATTAAAATCCTCCTCTTTTTCTGCAGCATTTTTGATTATCTGTATTACTTGATCAGCCATGCCAGAAGGATTATTCTTTATTTCATTTAAAATGGTAAGTTTATTCCCGTTTTGTCCGGTAATGCTGTCATAAAAATCTCTAAAAACAGCTTCTTGAGCTTTGTCAAAAGTTTTTGCTTCGGTAAGATAAACAGCACTTGTCTTTACTATTTTTTCATTACTTTTAATCATTCTGAACATAGTAGAATTAAGAGATACGCTTTTTATTCCTAAAATATCGAAAGCCGCATTCATTCCCCCTTGTTCTTTCAAATCAGCAGGATGTTGACAGAAAATACGGAAAAATGCCTCAAATTCGGGAATAGAAAGTTCCTTTTTAAACGTAAGAGAATTTATTCCGTGATGATTGAGATGTTCGGTAAATTTTTTGACACTTGGATTGTTTTCCTCAAGAGCTCTGCCCGCAAAAAAGATTTTTCCCTGATTTTGATTGAGATTAATATCTCCATATTTATCCAGAATCTCTTTTATTTTATTCCACGTTAATGGAAATCGGCGCTGTGTAGCAGCGTGATCCCAGGAATAAAGAGTTACTTCAGAAAAAAGCATACATATTTCTTTTATTAAGCTGACGAGATCTTCTATAGGGATATTTTCTTTTGAACTTTGTATTTCCGCTGGATTTTCGTGTTTGTCAGTTTTTTTAGTCATGATAGCCTATAAAATATTTTTTTAACCTTTCAATATAATATCGTAATATTTTTTTTTGTCAATTTTTTACGCTCCAAAAATGTAGTTTTTGCCTTTTTTGAAACCCTTTTGCTCCAATTTGTTGCTTATTTGCTTATGCGCACCACGGTTTGCAACGTATGAAACAATAAACGATTTTTCCGGACTTGGAATATCTAAGTATGCTATCACAGGAATAGTGTGAATCTTTTGACCGATTCTCTTTGGATCTACATCTATGTAAGAAAGTATATTGATTCCATACTTGCAAAGCATGTCAGCCCGCTTTCTTGTTGTTCTTCCAGAACCACATAACATAATATCAGGATAGTGGGGATTATGTTTTTTGAGCCATTCTGCCAGATACTTTGCCTTGCATCTATAAAAATTATCAAACGAATATCTATTCTCTGTTCGCGATAAACGAGTAGACGTATCATTCCATAGCAACAGTTTTTCAGGTATCTTTTCCATTTTGACCCCTAGGTCAAGCCATCTTAACCATAATTCGTAGTCTTCTGGAAAATTCCCCTCAGCGTAACCTCCATATTTTTTAATAAGAGATTTTCTGAACATTACCGATGGATGTGCAAATGGAGATTCTACAAACCTGTTAAATCTGATTTCTTCACTGCTTAATATTGAATTAATCCAGTCTACGTAAAGAAAATATCCTTTATTCTTTTCTTTGTTTCCTCCAAAATCGACCAAACATGAAACCATAGCAATTTCAGAATGACTGTCAAGGTGTTCTTTTTGAAGAGCAAGCCTAGGTGGATATGAAAAGTCATCTGCATCCATCCTGGCTATATATTTTCCCTTTGCTACATCTAACCCTGTGTTTAGAGCACAAACTATGCCATGATGTTCATTGCGAATATAACGTACCCTGTCATCTTTTTTTGCTATTTCAGAAATAATTTGTCCTGTAGAGTCATCTGAACCA
>JAYEIY010000185.1:0-9464 GCA_034660375.1 Verrucomicrobiota bacterium | reverse complement strand
CAAAAAATCCTTCATATCCCGCAGGAATTGCCTTGAATGCATCTGCAATTCCTCCCCAGAAATCAAATTTGGGTTCGGGAGTGGCAGGTTCATTGGGACTTTTTGCTGCTTTAGTCTCATTCAAAGCAATCTGCCCGTAAAGAGAGTTGAGAGTTCCTACAACTGCTTCTTTAGCAAATAATCCTGTAAATAATCCAACTGTTGCAGGCCAGTTTTTATCTGTCAGTCCCATAGGCTTGAAAATAGGAGTAATACTCTTGCTTATAGAACTTAATACTGACTTCTGACCATCCTGATTTCCGAAGGAACCATCAGTTCCCATTGAGTTAAGAAAACTTAATATGACAACCGTGACTAAAATAACTTTACCAGCTCTCAGGATAAAACTTTTCAATCTATTCCAAGTATGAAACAGAATACCATTAATTGTAGGAATATGATAGGGAGGTAGCTCCATAACAAATGTTGAAGTCTCTCCTTGTAGAATTGTTTTACCGAAGAGTAATCCACTCAAAACGGCCATAGTTATTCCGGTAAAATAAAGTCCAAAAAGCATTAACGCAGCAGATTCTCTGAAGAAAACTGCAGCAAAAAGAGCATAAATCGGCAGTCTTGCTCCACAGGAAATAAATGGATTTATCAAAATCGAAAGTAATCTGTCCCTATTGTTTTCCAGTGTTCTGGTTGCCATAATTCCAGGAACATTACACCCAAGACCGACCAACATCGGTATAAATGCTTTTCCAGGAAGACCTATCATTCTGAGCAATCTATCCATCACAAAAGCTGCTCTTGCCATATACCCAGAATCTTCCAGGATAGAAATACATAGAAAAATCAGTCCTATAGGCGGAATAAATGTTGCTACTGTTTGAATTCCACCACCTAATCCATCGGCAAGAAGTGCGATTAAGAACTCTGACAGACCCCATGACTCAAGCAGAGTACGTAATCCATCAACAAATATAGTTCCGCACAAAATATCAAAGAAATCAATAAACGGTCCGCCTGCATTCATTGTGATGACAAACATCATATACATAATAAACAGAAAAACAGGCAATCCCAGGACTCTATTGAGTATGATTTTATCAATAGAATCTGTAATAGTTTTGTTTAGTTTAGAGTTTCTCGCGATAACATCCTTTGCTAGCCCGTGAATGAAACCATATCTACCATCAGCGATTACTAAATCCGTCTCATCTCCAGTATATTTTTCTATTTTTGCGGACTCCGCAGAAATTGAATAAGCAAGAGAATCAGATGTTATGGATTTTGCCAATTCATCTTCTTCGAAGAGTTTGATTGTCAGCCAGCGTGGATCGACTTTTGCGGACTCCGCAAAAGTTTTTGCCTTTGGCTGGATTTCTTTTATAGACTGCTCTACTAGTTCGTCATACTCTATATGAGCGCTAGAAGTATGTTTTTCTTTGACTGCCTTATTTATTAGGTTTTTCAGTTCTGGAATGCCCTTTTTTTGACTTGCGACAATCGGCACAACTGGACAATCAAGATGTTTAGCCAGATGTTTTACTTCAATCTTAATATTCTGTTTTTTTGCCATATCCATCATATTCAATGCAACTACAACGGGAACTTTCATTTCAAGCAGTTGTGTTGTTAAATAGAGGTTACGTTCCAGATTCGTAGCATCAACAATATTTATTACTAGATCAGGTTTTTCGTTTAGAATAAATTCTCTGGAAACTTTTTCATCGAGCGAATATGCTGTAAATGAATAGATTCCTGGTAAGTCAATCAGGTCAAATGAACTTCCTTCGTGTAAATATTCACCTGCTGTATGCTCTACGGTTACTCCTGGCCAATTTCCTATTCTCTGTTTAGAACCGGTTAAATCGTTAAAAAGTGTTGTTTTTCCACTATTTGGATTTCCTGCTAATGCAATTGTAAATTTCTTCATTTCTTTACCTCCTCGACTTTCAGAGCATTTGCTTCATCTTTTCTGAGAGACAGATTGAATGAACCCGTATTCAGTTCAATTGGGTCTCCCAGAGGAGCTTTTCTTGTTATTTTCAGTACTAGTCCTTTCCTCAGTCCCATGGCAAGTAATTTTTGTCTGTATGCTTTTCCGGATTTAGCATAACCGGTTATTTTTATAGAACTTCCTACTTCAAAATCTTTTAATTTCATCTTTAAAAACCTTTTTATTTAAAATTCGTAACATAAATTTGCTGTAATTTCGTTGTAGTCAGTAATGGCAGTAGAGTCGCCGTCTACAGCAACATAATTTACAGAAAGAGACAGACCTTCCAAAATACAATATTCACATCCACATACAAATTCCTTTGCATTCGATGCATTTTGATTTGCATCAGTGGAATCATAATTTACTTCGCCGTAAAGAACTATAAGTGTTAGATTCTCATGAATTGCGTATTCCGCAGAAATATAGCATGTCTTTGCTCCGGGTTCTTCTTGTGCATCACTTTCTAAAACATCCCATGGGTCATCTACGATATTAGCGTATCCGGCTTTTTCTCCGAGTTCAAAATATCCGGTACTAAGAGTTAAGGAGTCAATAGGAGAGGCACTCAAGCAAACATGATACAGATTACCGTTGTCTCCTTCTTCATTTGATCTGTAACTTTCTCCCATTATTGTTAAAGGAATTCCTGCTTCAAATTCATAAGTGGCACGACAACCATAACAATCAAAAAGCTCAGCTGTGTAATACATTCCTATTAGAGTTAAATCTTCTATACCTGTATATTCCGCTTCAAATCCGTATTCTCCGTAAGTATCATCGCCATCTGCAATTTCTTCAGGTCTGTTTTGTATTATATCGGTTGGATCACCCGCTTCAAATGCACGATTGTACCAGATTGCAGACAATTTTAATCCGTCAATTTCTTCAGAAATAATTTGAATCCCATCATAATAATCTCCGTTATATTCCATCCCACCTTCAAAACGTCCCATAGTAAGACTTGTTTTCGATAGAGAATAATTCAAATAAAGTTGAGTTAATCCATCTCTGTTACCGAAATCTTCATTATCGGCATTGCTGTACACATTGTCATCACTCTCCATAAGTTCCTGGATAGTGAAAAATCCAACTCCTAATTTTAATCCAGCGAGTTCTATTGATTCAAAATTCAGATATTGATAGGAGTGTGTAAGAGTTGCATTTTCAGAGTCTGTTGCAAAGCTATTGCTGTAGTAGATTCCAGCTCGACCACTCAGTGTGCCTGCTTTGCCGAGTGTTACCCCCTCCGAATAACCAAGAGTTAAAGCAAATAAGAGAGTAAGAGAGAATAGTACTGTGATTTTTTTCTGCATTTTGATTTCCTTTTTCTATTTGTGTTATTGATACTTTTTTTATGAGAAATAATACCGGCCAGATTTTATTTGATAGAAAAGAAAATAAGAAAAAAAGCAAAAGATACAAGGAATAAAAAAAAAGATTTGAGAATTGCGATTTTTCGCAGATTGCAAAAAATCGCAATTAGGATTGTCTGCAATCTTTACACAATCCTTTTATGCACAGAGAATGAGTGCTTGGCAGAAAGAATTTTGTTCTACAGACTTTATTTTGGATTCTTTCTAATTCAGGACTGAAAAATTCAATAATTTTACCACATTTTGAGCATAAGAGGTGGTCGTGATGTGGTTCATTGAGGATTAGTTCATATATAGTTTTCCCAGAGAGTTTTCCTATTTCGCGTATTATTTCTGCATCTACAAGTATAGGGATAAATCTATATATAGTTGATATGGAAACAGGCGAGGATATTTCATGTGCTGCTTTAAGAATATCATCAGCATTAAAATGTTTGATGCAATCTTTTTCTTTTCCATGGATACAACCTAGATTTAATAACGCATCCAGTATTTCAAAACGCTCCAGTGTGCTTTTCATCTTTTTCTTTTTGAGAAAGCCTTTGAGTCGTTTTTTGTGATTTATTTGTTTCATTTTTTTTACCGTCTTATCGTTTTTCCTCTTAAGTACTATAGCAAAAAATAACAGAAAAAAAAGGGAAGAGAGGATAAAATAGAAAATGCGAAAATTCGCAGTTGGCGAAAATTCGCAATGTGCAGTTTTTTAAGAAAGGTCAAAATAATAAGATCTACCAAGTAGGGATAACAGGATTTAAAATGCATTGCATTTTTTTTATTCTTATCTCCTGTTTTTCCAATAATTGGGGGTTCTATGTAAATTCATAATAAATATGAAATACAATCTTAAAAGAGAAATTTCCTAGGGAGTCTTATCTTGAATAATGATTCAGAGCAAAAAGAAATTATTTTTCAGAGATTTTTATTATTTCTTTGTATAGTTTTCTTCCTATCCATGCATCGGTGGCAGCATATTGGATTTGTTTTGGAGTTAACCATTTTTTTGCCCAGTTTGACATTTGTGCTGTTTTAGATATTCGTGATTTTAGAAGAACGGCAGAGAGACCTCGTAGTCCGAGATTTTTTATACCGAGTTTTTTTGCTTCTTTTGCTATATCTACAAAACCGCCAGGTTCAAAATGAGTTAATTTTTTTAATTCTTTGAGGTCGTATTTTATAGCTACACCTGCTTTTACTATGTCTGGATTTTCAAGTATTGGTATGAGGGCAGGGGGGAGATTAAGAAGTGTGAGTTGAAAAAGATACACATCTGTTGCAGTTGCTAACTGTAGAAGTGCTGGAAGATAGCTTTCTCCCCTTTTGAAGGACGGTCTTGTTTCTGTATCAAATCCTAAAATGGATTCTTTTTTTAGCTCAGCAATAACATCTTCTAATTGTTTTTCAGATTTAATAACATGACATGGACCTTCATATTTGACAAGTTGATAGTTATTAATCTCTTTTTTGCTTAGCCTCTCCCACTGAAGTGGATTATTTTTTTCTGATTCTTTATTTTTGCTCATTCTTTTTCTTCTTAGATTATTATTTTTTTAAGTCTTGCGTATTTTGTATTGTATAAAAGGAATTTAAAATACGTACTACTATTATAAAAAAAGACTTTTCCCACGAGGGAAAAGTCTTGATTGTAAACATAAAAATGGTATCCCCTACGGGATTTGAACCCGTGTCGCCAGGATGAAAACCTGGTATCCTAGGCCTCTAGACGAAAGGGACACCTTGATTGTCGAACAGTTGTAAAAAGTAAAGGAATCTTTTTGGTTTTCAAATAAAAAAAAGATTTTTTTTTGTTTTTTTTGAAAAAAAAGTCTTTTTCCTAAAAATAACCGTATATTTGAAGTTGTTTTTTCCTTTATTTAACACAATTTAAAGAAACTTAATTAGAATTAACAAAAAAATAGGAAATTTTTATGAATACTCAAAAAAGGCCGGATTTTAAAGCATTAATGAATAAAAAACGCATTTTTAAAGAAAAAGAAAGAACTCTTGCTGGACACGTCCCTACTATTGCGTTGACACCAGTTGTAGACGGACGGACAGGGGCATACGAAGCCAATACTGAAGGTACTTGGAAGATGGTAGAGCAGGTGTATAATCTGATAAGTGAAAATGTTTTTCTTCCCGATGGAACACCAATAAAATTAGTTGTTGCTCCAGAGATTGTGTATGGTGCAAGAACAGGTGCACTCGCACAGGAATATTATACTCAAGAGGGTGTAACTGCAAATATATGGATTAGTCGTTCATGGGCATATAGTGACGAATTAATGTCTGTTTGTCAGGGAATTGGGAGTTCTGAATGGCAACAAGTTGCTTATGGCTTAAATCAAACAGACAGACCAGGAGCTGTTTGGCTTAAGGCTTTTTGCGCAGCAATGGATGAAAAAAACAGACCTATCTTTTCTATCTATAATCCGGATCTTGAATCAGAAGACGGAGATATTTCTTCTTACGTTGCTGAAAAATTATTGCGTTTTGCTCGTTGTGCGACTACGGTTGCTGAAATGAGGGGAAAGAATTATTTGTCTGTAGGAAGTGTTTCTATGGGGATTATAGGATCTGATATAAGGCGGAATACGATGCTTCATTATTTGGGAATGGGAAGTGTTTCTGTAGATATGGTTTCCGTTAAAGGTAGAATAGATAACGGTCTTTATGATCATGAGGAACTTGAAAAGGCTTTTAAATTTTTTAAAAACAAATTTAACTTTGAGTTTAATGTCGGAGAAAAGCCTTATGAAGATGATGAATTACTCAGAGAATCAATAAAAATAACTCTGATTGTCAGAGATATGATGATAGGAAATCCTAGACTGGCTAATGAGGACATAGGAAAAGAACAGGGTTTTAAAGCAGATGTAGAGCATGCGCAGGGGTACAACGCTATTGCTGCAGGAACACAGGGGCAGCGTGCATGGACAGATCTTTATCCTAACTTTGATTTAACAGAGTCTATTTTAAATAGTTCTTTTGATTGGAATGGTCATAGAGCACCCTTTATTGTTGCAACTGAAAATGATTCAAAAAATGCAATTGGAATGTTGGTAGCCAGCCTGCTTACCGGTATGCCTCAGCTATTTGCAGATATCAGAACAAACTGGACAGCAGAAAGTATAGAAAAAGCAACTGGAGTAGATGTCAGTGATATAGTTCCTGACGGACTTATTGATAAACGTAATTCTGGAGCGGCTGCACTGGATTATGCCATTGATGTTTTTAAACTTATCTCCACAGAAAAAGACATGTCTGTATATGAGGTTGCTGCTATTTTAAGAAATGATAAAGAGCTTCAGGAAAAATTAATGCAAGAGGCTGTTTCTGCGACAACTTACTATGGAGCTATCCTTGAATATTTTCTTGGAGACGGACTTTCCAGTCAGTACAGAACTCCTGGTGGGGTTCCAATGACGGCATATAGATATAATGTAGTAGATGAAATGCTTACATGTTCTGTTGTTGAGGGTGAAACCGTGGATCTGCCAAAAGAAGTAGCTGACCATATATGCGAAGTAACTAATAGTACATGGCCAGAAACTTATTGGAAACCACGTGGTATATCTTCATTTGAATATATGTCTAAAATAGGACCCAACCATGATGGAACTTCCTTTGGACATATTGCAGCAGATATGATTACACTCAATGCAATGCTTAGAATTCCTGTGGATATGCACAATCTTCCTGAAAAAGATCTCTTCAGGCCCACAATGTGGGATAGATATGGAAATGATGACTTTAGAGTTTGTGAAAAACTCGGACCCTTGTATAAATAGACATTGCACGAAAAGGCTTTTTCTCTTTCTCCGAAGGCTTTTCATACTTTGTATTAAAAAAGGCTTTGAGCAATGAAAAAAATTGAAATTTATACAGATGGAGCTTGTAGCGGAAACCCAGGACCTGGTGGATATGGAACTGTTTTGTGCTATAATAAGCATCGTAAAGAGCTTTCCGGAGGTTTTAGAAAAACCACCAATAACAGAATGGAAATTACGGCAGTTATTGAGGGATTGAAATTATTAAAAGAACCATGCAAAGGGATTATTTACTCTGACTCCAAATATGTCGTTAACTCAATAGAAAAAGGTTGGGCAAAGCGCTGGAAAAAAAAAGGCTGGATGCGAAATAAAGATGAAAAAGCCCGTAACGCAGATCTTTGGAATATTCTTCTTGAATTGTATGAAAAGCATAAGTTGATATTCAAATGGGTGAAAGGACATTCTGATAATAAGCTGAATAACAGGTGTGATCAACTTGCAACAAACGCAACTAAAAACAAAAATCTATCTATTGATAATTGCTATGAGGTTTTCTATCAATAGAGATTATTACATATTCCGTTAAAAAACTTTTCAAAATCAGAGATTTTGAATTTTATTGTTAAACTAACAATTTTTATTGATTTTCCTTTTTTTATGTCTAAAGAATACAAGTTTTACTGCCCGCATTGTAATCAGAAATTATATGCAGAAGAGGGTGACTATAATACTCATGCAAAATGTCCTAGGTGTTCTGAGGATATATATATTCCAACACCTGAGATACAGAATAATAATCCTTTATCTACAAAAGAAAAACTTGAGACTGTTTGTAGAGGGATAGCTGAACTGAAAGAAAATAGGAGAGGGAAAACTATTCCTCCTTTGTCTGATGAACTCAAAGATATATTGACGTTGCTGAAAATAAGAGAAAAAACACAATTCAGAAAGAAAATTTTAGAAACCCTTTCCCTAGACGCAACTCGACAGTTAATCAGTGTTTCTTCCAGTCTCCTTAACAAAAAACCCTATATTAATATTCCCAGAGAATCCTATCAAGTTAAAAATGTAAAAGAAGGGATACAGCTTTTTAATAATAATCTTTATGCCCAGTCTATTGTTACTCTTTCAGCAAATCTACCGACTGAATTGCTTCCCCTGTCATCATTACTATTACTTATGATGAATCACATGATTCTTGGAGATATGGATGCGGCAAAACAAATTCTGCCAATAGCAGAAAGAAATATAGTTTTACATGATCCTCTTAGTAGACCTATGCTTTCACTATTGTGGTTAGTAAAACTTTTCCTTGAGTCTCCTGAAAAAGTGCTTGGTGAACTTATTAAAAGCAGAAAAATAAGTGAAACAGATAATTTTATTGTTATCTACAAAATTATTATTGCAAGTATTTATCTTTCTAATAAAAGAATTTCTCCCATAATAGAAAAAGCAATATCTTATATTTGTGAAATAAAATCCTTTCAGCTTTGTGAAAATATTCTTGCTATGCTCGCTATCAAAAAAAGAGTTAATATGGATGAAGAATTGTTGAAAAGTATATTGAAAGTGGCAGCAAATTGCTATATTGCCAATAAAAGCCAGATAGATAAAGAATATGATAAACTTTTGTTTCTTTCAAATGCTTTACAGGATAGTAAAACTGAATCGGGATGGGATTATGAAAAGATTAGTGATATTGTAACCGCCCCAGCAAATTGGCCTCTTAACGCAATCGTAGAAGATAAGATTGAAAGGATTCACATTTTTTCATCAGCTGAAAGAGAGAAAAAAATTAGAACAATTCATCTACAACTTCTTACCGTTCATATAAAAGCGATGAAACGTGATTTAGATGAACAGGAAGAAAAACAGAATTTTCTTAAAAAAGAAATAGGTAAGTATTTTTGAAAGGCCGTTTATCACTGTTGATTTATTTTCAAATCTTCAAATCCTTAAATCCTTAAATAATATGTTTGATAATAAGCACAATAAATTAATTGTTGCTGTTTTTAAAGGGGGATGTTCTTCTGAACGTGAGATTTCTCTTGCATCTGGCGAAGCGGTAGCTACCGCCCTGCGGGAGGCTGGGCATTTTGTACACGAAATTGATCTCAAAAAAAATAAATTGCCAATTTTGCCGGATAATACGCAGGTCGTTTTTCCAGTTCTTCACGGAAGCTTTGGTGAAGATGGAGGAATACAGGCTTTACTTGAAGATGCAAAAATTCCGTTTGTTGGAAGCTCATCTTCTGCAAGTAGAACCATAATGAATAAAATCCTTACAAAAAGGATTTTAGAGGAGCATGCTGTGTTAACACCACAATACAGAGC
>JAYEIY010000184.1:0-9484 GCA_034660375.1 Verrucomicrobiota bacterium | reverse complement strand
CATCAAAGTAACAAGACTCCGAGAAATGGACAAGCCCAGACCTGTCCCCCCAAATTGACGCGTTGTTGAACCATCTGCCTGCTCAAAAGATTCAAAAATCTTTTTTAATTTATTTGAAGGGATTCCGATACCTGTGTCTTTTACGGAGAATAAAAGAGAACAGTGCGATGCTTTTTTTTCTAAGCAGGATACTTCTAGATATATTTCTCCTTCTTTTGTGAATTTAAGTGAATTTCCGAGTAGGTTGATAAGGATTTGCTTGATTCGTGTTGAGTCTCCAATTAGAAAATTAGGAACTTCCACGTTTTTTCCGAGGATTAATTCAATTCCTTTTTTTGCTACTATGGCACGGAATTCATCTGATAAATCTTCAAGTAAAACGTCAAGATTGAAATTATGCCTCTCTATGTTAAGTTTTCCTGCTTCAATCTTTGAAAAATCTAATATATCATTTATTATCTTCATGAGTGATTCGGCACTGCGCTCAACAATTTCGACGTATTCTTTTTGGGTTTCATTTAATTGTGTCCGTTGCAGAAGAGTGTTCATCCCTATAATACCATTCATAGGAGTCCTTATCTCATGACTCATATTTGCCAGAAACTCAGATTTTGCATTTGCTGCAGCAAGAGCAGCATCCCGTGCTTCCTTCAATTCCAGGGTTCGCTTATTAACCATTTCTTCAAGATCTACTCTATGTTGGATTAATTCACTGTCACGTTTTTTTATTTGATGAAGCATTTCATTGAATCCGTCTGTAAGTAAACCCAGTTCATCTGAAGAATATTTTTTTGCCCGAAGAGAATAATCTTTGCTTGCAGAGACCTTTTTAGATACGCTTGAAAGCTCTAAAATAGGATGCAGAATAATATTCCTAAATGCTCGTGCTAATATAAAAGATATAAATATAGAAAGTGCTAAAATAGTAACAATAATAATTGCGTAATGCTTACGATGTTTTATAAGAGACCTCATATTGGAAACAAGGTATACAGAACCAATCTTTTTACTGTTAACAATAATGGGATGTCTTACTGTAGCATCTTTTTTGAAAAAAAAACATTTTTCCTTAGAATTATGATCACCTTGTTTGAAATAAAAAGAAAGATGCAACGGGTAACTGGCAAATACCTCCCCATTTACATCACAGATTATTGCTGCTTCCAAATTGGGATCTTCCCGGAGTGTTCGCAGATTTTCATTTGCAGATTGTTTATCATTAAACATTATTGCCGCCTCATTGTTAGATGCCGCAATTTTTGCTCGAATGGTTAATTCTCTTATTATTTCTTTTTTGAGTAAATGAGAATCAATAACAAAAAAAACAAATGCAAGCAATATCAAAACTATTGTAGTTGAGGCCATTATGAGTATGGTTAATTTTGTCTTAATCCCAATATCTTTAAAAACATTCATTCTGTAATCCTTGCTAATTTGAGAAGTTTAGAGCTGATCTTTATGTTGTTTTGTAAAGCTTTCTTTAGATTTATTTCAAAAACAATTTTACGGTCAAGTTTTATCAAACTTATCATTGCTTCCGATTTGTTAAATTCTTCATCTTCTCCAATTGTAACAATTGGGAGTTTGTTGATAATTTTTAATATTTCAGGAAAGTTTTTCTGTTCTTTTTTAGGAATAAAAATGATATGACAATCCTTTAATTTTTCAGAAATTTCAGTTATGTAAAGAACTTTGATCTTTCTGCCTCTGGCAGTTTGATCTTCTATTTGTTCTATAATATATCCAAAAGGATTTTTTCCGAAAATTGCAAGAATAAGCGGTTTACGACTATCTTTAAAAGTATCCCTTGGCCAATAAATAAATTGAAGAAAATTGTATAAATAACCGACTTTTACTTTATATTCAATACTTTTATCTGCAAAGGATTGTGAAAAAAGATTGTTTGGAGTATTGAAAAGTAAAAAAAAGAGTAGAATCCAAATCGTGTATTTTGTACGGGATTCCAAAAACATGCGATGTCCTTATTTTTTGTGTTTTCAAAGAAAAGAATAAAAAATAAATAATACCTCAAAAAAAATAAACTATATAACCTAACTTGTCTATCTTAACTTGTCAAGAAATATAGATTTATTTTTTGAAAACTCTCTCTAAATGATATTATTCTAAAAATCTCCGAGATTAACATTAGAAATATTGGAATCAAAATCTTTCTTTTATAAAAATATTTGTATTTCTAGCTTCTAAAACTATTGTAAATTAAGTGTGGTTGGAAATAACATTAAAAAATATAAAAAATGAAGTCAACAAATAAATTACTGAAAGTTATAGTCAGAAACTTACTTAAACCAGAGAATAAACTTAATTTTTGTCTGAAAAATGAAGAGTGTTATATCCCTATCCCCGGATCAGAAGTATGGAGGAAAGCACAGGAAACATATAAAATCCTTTCTGCAGCAGGTTTACAAAAAGGTGCGGTAATTAGTGTCTGCCTTGACAATACCCCCCTGTTCCTTAATATCTACCTTGCTTCGCTTATAGGGAAATGGGTTTTTGCACCCATAATGACATCTCTTGACGAAGATGAACAAAAACGACGGCTTGACATTCTTTCTCCGGCAGTTCTTTTTGTTAGTAATGACGATGAACTGGATTATTCAGGGACTCCTGTCTATTTCTTTGATGAATATAATGTAATACCTTCAGACTTTTCTTCTATAAAACTGGCAAAAAAACATTTAGTCCTTCCTAAGGGAAACTTTATCCACTGGACTAGTAATCGAGACGGAGGACAGAGTAAGGGCGTTATACATGTAAGTCAGAATCTTTTATCAAGTCTTAATTCCTATGAATCTGTTCTTACAGGAATACATATAAAAAATCAGTTGGCAGTAGAGCCATGGTCTCATTCTTTTGGACATATTTTTGGTCTTACATCAGCTCTCTATTATGGACATAATTTATTTGGATCATCTTACAAATGCCTGCAAAGTGAATCTAGAGTGGCTAAACTACTTTCCTGTAATATTGATATAATCAATGCATCACCTCAGATTTTTGCAACTTTGACAAATTTTGACCCTGGACGACTAATGATTCGAAATCTAAAAAAGGGAATTGTCGGGGGTACGGCAATTACAGAAGAGTTATGTTCTGCTATAATGCCATTTAGCCAGAATTTATATAGTGCATACTGTGTTACAGAAGCAGCTCCATGTGTCTGTATTTCCAGGCGTGGTGCTATTCGTCCAAACTTGATGGGACGCCCCAGAGGAACCAAAATCAGAATAACAAAAAAGGCAGTATTGGAATTTTGCAATCCTTCTGCACATATAGCATATCTTGATGAGAACGGTGTTCTGAAAGCAGATGATCTCTGGCATAGTACCGGTGATATTGTTTCTAAAAAATGGAAAGATTATTATTATGAAGGACGATATAAGTCTGCATTTAAACTGGCTCTTGGATACTGGGTTATTCCAGAAAAAGTAGAGGAAGTTTTAAAAAGTCGTCTTCCAGGCATTAATCCGGGGATTGTGTGTGGAGAGGGGGCATCTCATTGGTATTGCCTTGTAGATGAAGAACCAGGAGAATTGCCCGGAATTTTGCCTAATAGAGTTGAAGCTCTTTTTGGAGGATGGATTACGCTACGTAATGAAATTCTAGACTCATTTAAAGATAAGAATGGAAATATAATTCGCACGAGAGTTAATAGTTGGTTCGAAATAAATAGAAAAAAAATTGTTCACACTATAGATTCTTGTTAAGATGGAGAACTTGCTTTTGTACTATAAATCAATACTAAATTATTTAAGAATTTTTAAAATATTTTGTCTTTTTTTGATTCTTTTTTTTACCGGGAGTTGCAAAAAAGAAGAACTAAAACCTAAAAGAAAAATTCTGTTCGATTCTAAAAATGCAATGAAACTGCTTGTTAAGCAAGTTGAAATAGGACCAAGGCCTAGTAATTCCGAAAATCTGAAAAAAACAGCAGATTGGATTGCACAAAAATGTCGAGACTATGGGTTTAGTACTGAAATGGATTCTTGGAAGAAAAAAACTCCTTCTGGAACAAAAACATTTCATAACGTAATTGCACGCCTTGTAGGAGATGATGATAGAAGAATAATTCTAGGAGCTCATTTTGATACAAAGGTGTTAAGAGAATATCCTTTCTTTCTCGGAGCAAATGATGCAGCCTCCGGAGTAGCTGTGATTCTTGAGATAATGAGAGTTTTAGGACAATTTAATGATTGGCATGGCGCTTCTGTTGACTTTTGTTTTTTTGATGGAGAAGAATGTTTTAACAATTATTCTGATAATGATGGATTGCATGGTAGTCGGAGATATGCAAAAAAACTTCAAAATGCGCATTACATAGAAAAATACATAGCTGTAATAATTCTTGATATGATAGCAGATAAGCAATTAACTGTAACACTCCCTATGGATACTGATAAAAATCTTGCCAGTCAACTTTTTGAAATAGCAAGAGAGCAAAAGGTAAAACATTGCTTTTCTTTTCTAACAGGCAAACGTATTATTGATGATCATACTCCCTTTCAAAGATTGGGAATTCCATCTATCGATATTATAGACTTTCAGTTTGGTCCCGGAAATATGCATTGGCATACAGCAGGAGACAATCTAAGTAATGTAAGTGAAAAAAGTCTTGAAATAATAGGGCGTGTTACATATAAGCTGATAATGGATTTGGCAAAGGAATAACAAAAAGGAAATATCATGGATGATTTAAATGTTCAGAATGCAAAATTGGAAGATTCACAGAAAGAAAATTTTTACAAACAGGAAAAAAGTCCCAACACAAGAAGAGATAACTTTTCCCATAGTTCAGATCATAGATTAAAGGGGTGTCTTTGGGGAATAGGATCCTTTTTTATGCTCGTGATCGGAACAATATCTATATCTGTCTTTTTTGTTTTTATGCTCTTTTCCTCTTTCTCAAAAAACGTTAAAGGTAAAACATGGGGTATCCCGGAAGGACATAAAAATAAAATTAAAGAAAATGTTATTTTACAGGGTAGTGACAATGCAAAAAAGATAGCAGTTATTGATATTGAAGGTATAATTATGCTGCAAAATAATGATTATATCCCAAAGGGCGCACAGCAAACTTGTAGTTTTATTAAAAATGCAATGCAAGATGAAAAAGTTGTAGCAGTAGTTCTCAATATGAATACTCCCGGAGGAGAAATTACTGCCAGTGATGAGATTCATAATGCCGTAATGAAACTTAAACAAAAAAAACCGGTAATAACATGTATGAGGGCGGTTGCCGCCAGTGGAGGGTATTATATTGCCGCGGGAACAGATTATATTATTGCCAATAGAATGACAATTACCGGAAGCATAGGTGTAATAATGAATACGGTAAACTATAAAGAACTTTTTAATAAGATAGGTTTGAGAATGGAAGTCTATAAATCCGGTGAAATGAAGGATCTCCTCAATGGAGGAAGAGTAAGAACTGAAAAAGAAAAGAAACTCCTTACAGAACTGATAAATCAAAATTATAAAGAATTCGTGAAAATAGTAGCTCAAGGACGAAAAAATCTTACAGAAAAACAGATCTTGGAATCTGAAATCGGCGATGGAAGAATTTTCCTCGGATCAGAGGCTCTTAAACTGGGATTGGTCGATCAACTTGGGTATTTTGAAGATGCTTTAAATAAAGCTAAACAACTTGCAAATGCCCCAGATGCAAAGGTCGTTCGATATGCACCAAAATGGGGATTCGGAGAATTTTTCTTCAGCCTAAAAAGTGATATTTCTCCCTTTGGAGCAGGATTGTTGAATGGCAAATTTAAAACCATGAAAGCAGATAGATTTTACTATCTTCAACCATCTTTTGGAACGAAATGAAAAGAGTAAATTAAACCATTATGAAGTTAAGCATTCTTATTCCCGCATACAATGAAGAAATCTTGATTAAAAGAACGCTTGAATCTATAAAAAAAACTTTATATGATCTTAAATTTTATTCTTTTGAAATTATAGTCTGCGATAATAATTCAGATGATGCTACGACTGAAATTGTCGAAAGCTCTGGCGCAAGAGTTGTAAAAGAAAAATATAATCAAATATCAAAAGCAAGAAATACTGCTGCAAAAGCGGCACTAGGAGAATGGTTTATTTTTATAGATGCAGATACTCTTCCAACTAAAGACTTACTTTCACAGACTCTTGAGAATTTGAAAAGTGGAAAAATATGCGGAGGAGGGGCAACCGTCAGTTTTGATAATGCTTCACCATCTCTATTCCTGACTCTATTGCTTATGTTATGGAATACTGTTTCATGCACCCTTAAATTGGCGGCAGGTTCATATATCTACTGCCTAAGAGAAGTCTGGGAAGAAACCGGAGGCTTTAGCGAAAAGGTTTATGCCGGCGAAGAACTTCTTTTTTCCAGAGAAATGAAAAAATGGGGAAAAAAACATAACAAAAATTTTAAAATAATAAAAGGATGTCCCGTTCGTACATCTGATAGAAAAATGAAATGGTTTACATTAAAAACACACTTGAAACAAGTCCTTATTCTTTTTCTGCCAGGATCCTTTGCAAAAAGAAAAAATTGCTTCTTCTGGTACTCAAGACCAAAATAATTACGAAATTGCAATAGTGTTCTTAACCAATTAATCAATTACCCATTACCCATTAATAATTAACCATTACCCATTAACCATTACCCATTACCCATTAACCATTAACCATTAACCATTAACCATTAACCATTAACCATTAACCATTAACCATTAATCATTAATCATTAATCATTAATATGTTAGATTATAGCAATATAGGAATTACACTTATTGTTTCCGGACCTAGTGGTTGTGGTAAATCCACCGTGCTGGACTCTCTAAGAGAGGAAGAAAAACGTCTTGATTTTTCTGTATCCTGTACAACCAGAGCTCCTAGAAAAGGAGAAGTGCATGGCTGTGATTATTATTTTATTTCAAGAGAAAAGTTTGAAACTCACAGAGAAAATGATGATTTTATTGAGTTCGCTGAAGTTCATGATAACTTTTATGGGACATTAAAATCAGAAGTAGTAAATCGGATAAAAATGAATAAAGATGTTATTCTTGATATTGATGTGCAGGGAGCAATGACGATTAAAAAAGCAAATAATCAAAACTCTGACGACGTTTTATCTCGCAGTTCAGTTTTTGTTTTTATTGGTCCTCCCTCATTTAAAGAGCTTGAACGACGCCTCAGGGGTAGAGGAACAGAGACTGAATCAATAATTCAGACAAGATTGAAGAATGCTAGATTCGAATTGCAGAACTGGAACCACTATGATTATCTTCTGATAAATGATAATGTTGCTGATATAGTAAAAAAACTTAGAACCATACTTAAAGCAGAAAGATTCTCAACCAAACGTTTCATCCCCCCAAAAAATATGATCTCTCCATTATCTAAATCTATCTTTTCAGCATACAATCTTTAAATTTAGAGTGAAATAGCTCTAAAAAGATGCCTTCTTCACAATCCTATGAACTCTAATTTATCTAAGATATGCTTTACTGAATATGTAGAATCAAGGCTTGACATGTTTATTCACTGTTCTACATTAACTCTCCAATATTCGCACACCCATTAGAGCAATAAACCACATATTCTAAAAGAACGTTATTTTAAAAATATTTGTTAAAGATGTTGGCGTATAACTATGAATAAAACTCAAAACTATACTGAAAATCATAAAAACGTTTTTTCCTTTGTTGAATTTATTGTTGTATTTACATTGCTGTTTTGTATCTTTGCACTCATTGTAACAATGACCGAAAATGGTATAACTCAGGGTAAATTTATCCTCTGTTCCTCCAATCAAAGTAGATTGGGCGTTATCTTTAATATGTACTGTCATAAAAATAGAAATATTGCTCCGGAATACGGTAGTTGGATAAAGGCAATTGAACCTTTTGCAAAAGTAACAATAGACCAGTCTGCTGAACCTAAGGGAATATTAAGATGTCCGGCTCAAGAACTTACTCTCTACGATTCTCAGAGCTCGGAAGAGCACTGGAGAGGTTCACATTACGGAATAAATCAACATATAACTACAAAGAAAAGTCAGGATAGTAAAGGGAAAACACTTTCTTCTTCTACATACTGGGATCTGCTAAATATAAAAAGTATAAAAGATCCATCTACAAAAGTGATTATGGCAGATGCATCTGGAGGAAATTTTTTTGGAGAATGTGATAAAGACCCGACAATTGCAGGATTAAGTTTAAATGGAGAAAACTGCGGGGATAGTCTTCCTCCAAAACCTGCTTCACCTTTTCCGTACTTGAGACACCCTGTCGCTCAGGGAAATTTTTTATTTATAGACGGTCATGTGGAAGTACATTCGTATTGGCCCTCTTTTAGTTCAGGAAAAGGGACTTACGGTTATTATTTCTGGCATCCAGAAACAATTATCCCCGATAAGTTTGAATGAAATTACCATAAATTAGAAATAAAAACACAAATATTACAGTAAGGGATGAAACATCTTTTTTTCCCTTTTTTTTTACACTTCTTTTTTCCCTAATATCCCTATCTGAACTACTCAAATTTTTGACCTTAGCTGTCCAATGAATTTTCTTCGGATGCATCGACTACAGTTCTGTATCATTTTAATGGGGACTATCTTGATTCTTCCAGCAACAGTTTTGACCTCTCTGCCAGCGGGAATTCAGTTTTTGAAAATGATCATCTTGCGTGGATGGAAAACCCGTCAGGTACAACTCTCCGTCTGTCGGCAATCGGAGACTCTTTAACCGTAACTATCCCCGATAACTTCATCCTACCTGTCATCTGATTCCTAGTGGATGCAGTTCCCCGAAGGCGAACCCCTTAATTTTTCCGCACTCTCCGATATTGCAAGTGTTACAATCCCTGATGCCCTCTCTTTATGCCCGGAACACTAGCAAGAGGCATAACCCTTGAAACATGGATATATTTTAATGAATATAAAGCATACTCCGTGGAAAACTACGGGATTGTCGCTCTCTACCAAAACTGGGACACCTGCCTGGAAATCAACGACGGTAAATGGAATAACCCCGCAAACCCATAGATCTTTGCAGGAAATCAAACCCTCCTGACCCCGCTCGACTGGTCAAGATTGATAAGTCTAAAAAAATGGTATAACCTGAAACTCACTCTGAATGATAATGGAGATGCACGATTTTTTATAGATGATAAACTCATCTGTTCGTAAATAGTGGATATGAACTGGGAGCGTACCGAAGATTGGCAGTTGATACTCGGAAACTTCGACGGATATATTGATGAAGTAAGAATAAGCGCAGTTGTTCAGTACGGTGCCGACTACGACGGTGATGGTCTCGTCGATCAGGACGAATTACTGAATGGAACCGATCCTCTGCTTGCCGATACCGACGGAGACGGCGTGGATGATAAAGTAGAAAATGATGCTGGGACTAATCCTCTAGATACAGATTCCGATGATGATGGAATGCCTGATTATATCGAAATATTTGAATCTTTT
>JAYEIY010000183.1:0-9502 GCA_034660375.1 Verrucomicrobiota bacterium | reverse complement strand
GGGTCTGGGAAATAGGAGATTAAACCTCGAATTAAACCCCGAATAAATATAAATCCCCATAATATTAAAAAAAAATAAAAAAATCATTTGTATTAATCTTATATCTCACCATTTTATGCACTCGGGCGCATAAACAAATTTTTTTAGGATTATTTAGATGAAAAAAAAATTAACACGTAAAGACATTGCGAAGGCAGCAGGGGTTTCACCTTCTACTGTTTCGCGGGCATTATCTGACAGCGAATTGCTTCCCGCGAAGACGATTCAGATGGTAAAGAAGGTTGCTGCAAAGATGGGTTATCAGCCTAATTTTCTTGCGAGGCGTCTGGCTACCAACAAGAGTTTTCATCTTGGATTTGTTTTACCGCCTGCGTCTCCCCGAAAGGGTCCTTTGCAAGTATCGTATTATTCTACGCTTCTTGATGCGGTGGTTACGCAGGCGGACAAGAGGGGGTATTCGGTTTCGGTTCATCCTCAGGATTTAGGGGGGAAGACAATGGTAAAAAACTGTCGTGAGCTTGTAAACAGTAGCCAGCTGGATGGTTTGGTTATTACCGGTTTAACTCAGGATTCAGAGATTCCGGGATTATTGAAAAAGAGAAAGATACCATTTATTGTAATAGGCGCAGTTTCTGAGAATAAGAAAGATTATTATGTTGCCGGCAATCCGCTTCCTGCAATTAGGGAAATGCTTAATTGTTTGGAGGATCGTGGATATAAGCGTTTATTTTTTGTTGTTGGCAACACTGATTATTATCATGCACGGGTTCAGCGGGATTCATTATTTCAAGCAATAGAAGAAAGTTCTATTAACTTAGAAAAAGTTTTATATGGCAATTATTCGAGACGTTCGGGATACCATGCTGCTGCGAGCATACATTCGCAGGAAAAAAACAGACCTGGAGATTGTGTATTTCTTTCCAATGACAGGATGGCCTGTGGGTATTACAGGTATTGTTATGAGAATTCGATTGTTATTCCTGATGAGATTGGGTTAATTGGAAGTGACAATGATGAGGAGGCATTTTCATTATTCCCTCAGTTATGCACTATTTCTCAATCCCGTATGGAAATGGGGCGCGAAGCCGTTAATTTGCTTATAGATAAACTGGAAAAGAAGAAGGGGGGAAAAAGATCCTTATTACTTCCCAAAACATTTTTATTTAAAGAGTCACTATAGGATATTTCTTTTATGAAAAGAACCTTAAAAGTTATTGTTGTTGGATGTGGAAGTATAACATCGGCGTGGCTGGAGCCGATTAGTCATTTTGATGATATTGAAGTCATGGGGCTGGTAGATTTAAATATTAACAGTGCTGAAAAGGTAAAAAACGAGTTTAAACTTGTCGGAGCAGTAACGGGGACATCTTTAGGTGAAATGTTGAAAAATCTCAGACCAGATGCTGTATTTGACTGTACTGTTCCAACGGCACACGCATCAGTAACAATAGAGGCTTTGAATGCGGGTTGTCATGTCCTTGGAGAAAAGCCCATGTCAGATTCAATGGAAAGTGCTCGAAAAATGCTTGTTGCAGCCAGGGATAACAATAAGATTTATGCTATTATCCAAAACAGAAGATATCTTGATAAGATTATTGAGTTCAAAAATGTAATAGAGTCTGGGAAAATAGGGGATTTGACAACTTTAAACGCAGATTTTTATTTAGGTCCTCATTTTGGAGGGTTTCGGGATAAGATGGAGCATGTTTTGCTACTTGATATGGCAATTCACACATTTGATCAGGCGCGTTTTATTTCGAGGAAGGATCCGCTGAGTGTGTATTGTCATGAGTGGAATCCGATGGGTTCTTGGTATAAAAATGGAGCATCTGCTGTTGCGGTTTTTGAAATGACAGACAATGTAGTTTTCACGTATCGGGGGAGTTGGTGCGTGGAGGGGCTCAACACTTCCTGGGAGGGGGTATGGCATGCACAGGGAACGAAAGGAAGTACTGATTGGGATGGTTCCGATAAGATTACGGCTCAGAACATAAAAGGATCCGGTGGATTTTTTAATGAGTGGGAAGATTTGGATATTAGAGGCGAAATAGAGCTGAAAAGTGGGGCACATGCGACTTTAATCAGGGAGTTTGCGAATTCTATAGAAAGCGGAAAAACTCCTCAGACGATATGTACTGATAATATAAAAAGTCTTACTATGGTACATGCTGCTGTTGAAAGTGCAGAAAGCGGTAAAAAGGTAAAAATAAACATGTAAAAAAAAGGATTATCCAAAAATGGGAAAATGTTCAAAAGAAAAAATAAAAATAGGAACCTTGGTAAATTGTAATCAGGATTCGGCAAATTATATAAAACAGATAGTTTCACATGGTTTTGAATCTTTTTCATTGGTTTTCTGGCAGACAACGGGAAATCTCAATTGGAAGAAACTTGCAGATGAAGTGAATCTTGTATTGGAGGAGAGTGGAACAACCATATCATCATTGGGTATGTTCGGAAATCCTCTTGAAAACAATGAAATTGACAGGGAAACTCTCAGGGGGTGGAAAGAATGTATTGAAAATGCACATTTATTCAATACTGATATTGTTGCAGGCTTTACCGGACGTATAAGAAATAAACCAATTCCCGACTCTGTCCCACGACTAAAAGAGGTATTTACTCCGTTACTCAAAAAAGCACAGGATAAGGGATTAAAAATTGCTTTTGAAAATTGTGATATGGATGGGACATGGAACCTCGGCGACTGGAATATTGCACATAGCCCATCTTCATGGGAAATTATCTTTGAGGCGCTTCCTTTTGACAATGTCGGCCTTGAGTGGGAACCATGTCATCAGATGGTAAGTCTCATAGATCCTATACCGCAGCTTAAGGAGTGGGTTGATAAGATATTCCATGTACACGGAAAAGATGCAAGTATTCATTGGGATGTTATTGAGAAATATGGCATCCATGGTCCTGAAAAATTTACATATCACAGGACTCCTGGGTTTGGAGACAGTAACTGGACGGATATAATATCTGAGCTACGCAAGGCTAATTTTGAAGGTTCTATCGACATAGAAGGCTGGCACGATCCGGTTTATTGCGATGAACTGGAAATGACCGGACAAGTAAGTGCGTTAAATTATCTCAAAGGCTGCAGGGGCGGGTCTTTTATCGAAAATCCAAAATAAGGAGAGCAGATTATGGCAGGAAAAATCAGAATGGGAATGGTAGGCGGAGGTCCGGGAGCATTTATTGGGGACGTTCATCGTAAAGCTTCAGTAATAGACGGTTTAATTGAACTGGTCGCTGGTGCATTTGACATCGACCCTGAAAAAAGCCAAGAAATGGGCAAAGAACTTTTTCTCCCATCGGATCGTGTATATGACAATTATACAGAAATGATTGAAAAAGAACTGCAGTTGCAGGAAGATGAAAGAATTGATTTTGTTGCAATTACAGTACCTAACAATTGGCATTTTCCAATTGCAAAAGATTTTCTGGAAGCAGGGTTCAATGTCATGTGCGAAAAACCAATGACTATGACCGTAGAAGAGGCCGAAGAATTGGCTGAAATAGTTGAAAAAACAGGTAAAACATTCGGTTTAATGCATAATTATACCGGCTATCCAATGGTCAAGCTTGCCAGAGATATGGTTAGCCAGGGAGATTTGGGCAGGATAATGAAAATAATTGTTCAGTATCCACAGGGATGGCTGGTTAAACCAATAGAACTCGAAGGACAACAACAGGCCTCCTGGAGAACAGACCCTAAACAAAGCGGTGCAGCCGGATGCATAGGTGATATTGGAACACACGCAGAAAATCTTGCTGAATATATAACCGGATTAAAAGTAACAGAAATATGTGCTGATTTAAACTCTTTTATTGAAGGGCGCAGACTTGATGACGATGGAAATTGTCTTTTACATTTTGAAAAAGGTGCAAAAGGATTGTTACATACAAGTCAGATTTCAATAGGCGAAGAAAATGGATTGGCAATTCAAGTGTATGGGACAAAAAAAAGCTTCAGGTGGCAACAGGAACACCCCAACTATCTCTATGTAAATACACTTGGTAACCCCGAAGAAGTATGGAAACGCGGAAATGATTATGTGGCTGAAAAAAGCCAGGCAGCAGCAGATTGTACACGCCTGCCAACCGGACACCCTGAAGCATTCCTGGAAGCATTCGCAAATAATTACAAAAATTTTGCACTTACTATAATGGCAAAAAAAGAAGGAAGAGAGCCAACAGAACTTGAATTGGATTTCCCAGATGTCCATGATGGAGTGAGAGGCATGAAATTCATCAAAACTGTTGTAGAATCCTCGAAAAGTGATAAGAAATGGCAAGCTTTTTAATTAATCTATTAAAAACTAAAAAGAGAAAATAAAATGCAAAAAAAAGTGCTAATCACTTGGGGTGGCTGAGATGGTCATGAACCAAAACAATGTGCTGAGGTAGCAAAAATAATATTAGAAGATGCCGCTTTTGAGGTCATTCTAACAGATCAATTAGATTGTTATTGTGATAAAGAATTAATGAGTTCTTTAAATCTGATTGTTCCGGTCTGGACAATGAGTCAAATAAGTAACGAACAGGAAAAAGGCTTGCTTGATGCCATAAAAAGTGGTATTGGAGTAGCAGGTTGGCACGGAGGCATGGGAGATTCATTTAGAAACAATGTTGAGTACCAATGGATGGTTGGTGGACAGTGGGTTTCCCATCCGGGAGGTATTATTGACTACAAAGTTAATATTGTCAAAAATACTGACCCTATTGTCTCTGGACTTAAAGATTTCGAGATGCATTCCGAACAGTATTATATGCATACCGATCCCGGCAATGAAGTACTTGCAACAACGACTTTCTCTAATAAACATGCCTCTTGGATTAGCGGAACTATTATGCCCGTAATCTGGAAAAAAAATTTTGGAAAAGGTAGAGTCTTTTATTCCTCTTTAGGACATGTGGCTAAAGATTTTGAAATTTATGAAGTAAGAGAAATAACAAAAAGAGGCATGCTCTGGGCAGCATTCTAAATATAAAAATTATAGCATTAATCAATGGAGAAGAGAATGCCTGAAAAACAAAAAGTTGGAGTTATTGGATGTGGCAATATAAGCAGTGCTTATTTTACTGCAGCAAAAACCTTTGATGATATCGACATTGTTGCATGCGCAGATATTAATATGACTGCTGCAAGAAAAAAAGCTGAAGAATTCGGAATAAAAGCTCTTACTGTAGAAGAAATTCTTAAGGATCAATCAATCTCAATAATTATAAATTTAACAATTCCACAAGCACATGTAGAAGTTAATTTGAAAATTCTTGAGGCTGGGAAACATGCCTATTGTGAAAAACCATTTGCATTAAACAGAGCAAAAGGCAAAACAGTACTTGAGCTTGCAGCAAAAAAAGGCTTAATGACTGGTTGTGCTCCCGACACATTTTTAGGAGGAGGTTTACAAACAGTAAAAAAGGCAATAGAAGACGGATGGATTGGACGACCGTTAGCAGGAACCGCTTTTATGATGTGCAGCGGCCATGAAAGTTGGCATCCCAATCCTGGTTTTTATTATTTAGATGGGGGGGGGCCAATGCTCGATATGGGGCCTTACTACATAACAGCCCTTGTAAATCTTCTTGGCCCGGTCAAAAGTGTTTTAGGATATACCAAAGCCAGCTTTACAGAAAGAGTGGCAACCTGCAAAGAACTTTATGGGAAAAAACTTCCGGTTGAAGTTCCCACCCACTATTCTGGGACTATCGAATTTGTAAATGGCGCATTAATTAATATTATTATGAGCTTTGATGTAAAAGCACACAGTCATAATTGCATTGAAATCTACGGTTCGCAAGGAAGCATTAAAGTCCCCGACCCAAATACATTTGCTGGTGATATTTTAGTAAAACGGGCAAATGAATGGGAAAAACTACCTTATTCACATATTTACACAGAGAATATGCGTAGTATTGGAGTGGCAGACATGGCAGATGCAATAAATAACAAGAGAGAAAATAGGGCTTCAGGGATTCTTGCATATCATGTTCTGGATGTAATGCTTGCCTTTGAAGACTCCTCGCATTCAGGAAAAAGGGTAGAACTCGAAAGTACCTGCAAACAACCTGAAAAACTTCCAATGGGATTATTTAAAGGAAAAATAAATTAAAATAAAAAGGAGAAAAGATTATGAGTAGACCAGTAACATTATTTACAGGACAGTGGGCGGATTTATCAATTGAAGAGATGTGCAAAAAAGCAGAATCGTTTGGTTATGACGGATTGGAACTGGCATGCTGGGGAGATCACTTTGAAGTTGACAAAGCAGATAAAACATACTGTCAAGCAAAAATAGAATTGCTCAAAAAATATAACTTAAATGTCTATGCTATTTCATGCCACTTGGCAGGACAGGCGGTATGCGACAGAATTGATGAACGCCATAAGGCTATTCTCCCTGAATATATCTGGGGTAATGGAGATGCAGAAGGAGTACGGCAACGTGCAGCACAAGAAGTTATTGCAACAGCAAAAGCAGCAAAAAGACTGGGCGTAACAGTGGTAAATGGTTTTACAGGAAGTTCAATCTGGCATATGCTATATTCTTTCCCTCCTGTATCTCCCGAAATGATAGAAGCAGGATATCAGGACTTTGCCGATCGCTGGATCCATATTTTAGACGAATTTCAAAAAATAGGGTTAAAATTCGCACTGGAAGTACATCCGACCGAAATAGCATTTGATATCACATCAGCAGAAAGAGCACTTGAAGCACTGAATGGACATCCTGCATTCGGATTCAACTATGACCCCAGTCACCTGGGCTATCAGGGAGTTGATTACATTGAATTTATACATAAATTTTCCGACAGAATTTTTCACGTACACATGAAAGATGTTTACTGGTCTATGACACCTACAAAAACAGGTGTTTTCGGTGGACATACAGAATTCGGGGAGCTCGGACGTTACTGGGACTTTCGTTCTCTGGGACGTGGTTCTGTTGATTTTCAAGAAATAATAAGAGCCCTCAATAAAATAAATTATAGTGGTCCACTTTCTGTAGAATGGGAAGATTCCGGTATGGATCGAGAACACGGAGCAAAAGAGGCATGTGATTTCGTAAAAAATATAGACTTTCCTCCCTCAAATATTGCATTTGACGGTGCATTTGACGAATAAATAAAAATAAATATTACAATAATAAATAAATAAAATAAGGATTATAGAAATGAGAAAAATAGGACTTCAATTGTACAGCGTAAGAGAAGAATTAGCAAATAACTACGAAGAAACCATCAGAAAAGTAGCAGACATGGGCTATACCGTTCTAGAACCTGCAGGCTTTCCGGGATCCACAATGCAAAAAGCAATAAAACTTTTTAATGAACTTAATATTAAAACTGAAAGTTTTCATGGTGCACTACCTATTGGAGACGATAAAAATCAAACAATAGAACAGGCCCTGGCTCTCGGAGCAAAATATATAGGCACTGGATTCGGAGCAAATGAGTTTAAAACTGCAGATTCAATCAAAGAATGTGCAGACAAATTCAACCAGGCTACCGAAAATATTAAAAAGCATGGTTTAAAAATGGTATATCATAATCATTGGTGGGAAATGGAGACTGTTGACGGACAGATAGCATATAGAATTTTCAAAGAAGCAGCAGTTGCTGACGTATGTTTTGAATTGGATATATACTGGATTCAAACTGGCGGACAAAATGTTGTCGATGTTATTACAGAAATAGGCGAAAGAGCACCTGTTCTTCACATTAAAGATGGTCCATGTGACAAAGATCTGGCAATGACAGCTGTGGGAGCAGGAAAGGTAGATATTAAAGCAGCGGTTCAAGCATCAAATGCAGACCTTTTGATTGTCGAAATGGATAGATGCGATACAGATACACTTACTGCTATTAAAGAAAGTTATGATTATTTGAATTCTATTATATAAAGAAAGGAAAATATAATTATGCCAAAAAAAGTAAAAGTAGGAATAGTCGGTTGCGGTAATATCAGCGATGCATATTTTAACGCAGCAAAAAAATTAGAGATTCTGGAAATAGTAGCCTGTTAAGATCTAAATCTTGATGCAGCAAAAGCAAAAGCAAAAGCAGAAGAACATTCAGTAAAAGCACTCTCTACAGAAGATATACTAAATGATTCTGAAATAGAGATTGTCTTGAATCTTACTCCACCACAAGCGCACGCAACAATTAATACTAAGATTCTTGAAGCCGGCAAACACGCATACTGCGAAAAACCTTTTGCAATTGACCTTGAAGATGCAAAAAAGGTTCTGAACCTAGCAAAAGAAAAAAATCTATATATAGGTTCTGCACCAGATACATTTCTTGGAGGAGGATTGCAGACATGTAGAAAACTCCTTGATGATGGCTGGATAGGCAAAACTCTTGCAGGAACTATATTTATGCTTGGACATGGTCCCGAAGCATGGCATCCAAACCCTGCCTTCTTTTATGAAAACGGTGGGGGTCCTATGATGGATCTTGGCCCATATTATATTACTGCTCTCGTACATTTACTGGGACCTGCAAAAAGCGTGTCAGGAAATACATCTGCAGGTTTTAACCAACGAATCTGCGGACATGAAGACAAAAAAGGAGAAAAAATCCCAGTAGAAGTTCCTACTCATTTTTCAGGAACAATAAACTTTCAGAACGGAGCTGTCATTACCGTTGTTATGAGTTTTGATGTCTGGGGCCACAAACATCCGTGTTTTGAACTATACGGCACAGAAGGCAGTATGAGCCTCCCTAATCCAAATTCATTCGGAGGTCCAGTAGAAATATTGCGCTCCAAACAAAAAGAATGGATAAGCACACCTCTTTCACACGGATATACAGACAATTATCGCAGCATAGGACTTGCAGATATGGCTTATGCAATTCAGTCTGGACGCAAAAATCGTTGTTCCGGAGAGTTGGCAACCCATGTCCTAGAGATTATGTCAACATTCGAAAAATCGTCCAATGCCGGGAAACGAATAGATTTGCAAACGACTTGCGCACAACCAAATGCATTGCCATTAGATCTAGTGGAAGGACAGCTTGATACCTAACCCCTTACAGAAGTAAAATCGTACATATCAGAGTTCACAACTTTAGCGTGTGAAACAAATTCGTGAAGCTGTGAACTCTGACTCTTTTGTAAAAATGGAAATTTTACGTGCTTTAGTGAATATCAGAACTCCAAGTTATCGAGCAACTCAGATTCCCTTTTTTATCCACGAGAGGGAATCTGAGTTGCGAGTATGTTTTGTTTTAAGCAAGGAATTTGAATTACCGAGTAACTACTTTTCCTTTTTCTAGCAAATTAAAGATAAAAAAAGTACCTTTTTTTGCATGAGGATATGCAAAGTACCTTTTTTTGCATGAGGATATGCAAAGTACCTTTTTTTTGCATGAGGATATGCAACATAACTCCAGGTTATCAAGCAATTCAGATTTTTTTATCCACGATAGGGAATCTGAGTTGCGTGTTCGTCAACCTCAAACCGATGAGTTCTGTACGGCATTC
>JAYEIY010000182.1:0-9614 GCA_034660375.1 Verrucomicrobiota bacterium | reverse complement strand
GGATCCGACCCACGGGCCCCAGGATTCAGCATTAAGATTTGGCTCATTCCACAGTTCAATAACCTTTATCATATTCATTCCACTGAGTTTATCATCAGTCAATAATTTATCGTCAGAATGTTTTTTGGAACCATACCTGGCAACAATCTGAAAAATACATTTTCCATAGTCTTTATAATCCTCTGGAGGAAATCCTCTAAAATTTTTATGATTTGGTGGTGCGGAGCTTGCCCATCTGGGTGATTGGAAAACATAAGGCAGATAATTAAGCTGATATTTCTGAGTGTAGTCTTTGATAATTTGGTCTTCATCTACGCCCCATGGCTTTACTGAACCGTCAAAAGCATATTTATCTTTTTCTGGAGATATAAATGCCCATTTCATATTTTCAAAACGAACCCATCCCATTCCCATCTTTTTGTGAAATTTTGCAAGTGAGGGGGTGCTGACATTAATCCCGAAGCGTGATGATTCTGTTATTTTTTCTAACGGTTTAGGCATTACAAAGTAATTTTTGTAGAAGAGCTGAACGATTTTTTCATATTTTGCATGAACAGCAATGAAATATGCACCTGTCGAGAGTGGTTTTGAACCTAAAAGTGATAGTGTTGCAAAGTTTTTTGGTGGCACGGTAATTTTTTTGTTTCCCTGTTCAATTTCGAGTCCGACTTTGGGTATATTCAGATTTTCATCTGCAGTACCGTCATAAATCATTATTGATGTGGGCATTCTTATTACATTTTCTTTTTTTTCTTCTCTTCCTTTGAAATGGAGTTTGAGAAATCGTGCTTTAAATGGTTTTTTCGGTCCGATTGTAAATATACCCCATCTTTTATGCATATTTATATTTTGCAGGTCGGAAATTGAAGTATAGTTTTTCCCATCACTTGATGCGAGAACATCCATTCCCCAGCACCAGTTGGCATCTCCTGAGTTAAAATCAATTTTTTTGATGTTTCTCTCTTTTCCCAAGTCTACATATTGAAAAACTTCTGAATAAAAATTCTTTTTATAGGGAGTTCTGTAGGCAGTGGACAAATCTTCATCTGTAAGAGAATTATCTTCTATTTTATTGCCGTTAACTTCTACCCAACTTTTTATTCCAAGTGCATGGTTACGACCGTATTGTGGATCAGGAACTTTTTTATTATATAAAGTGCTGTTTTCCTGAATGGAATAGTTGATTATGCAGGAGATTGGATTATTGCTGTAATTGGTAATACAAAGATCTGTTTTGAAGGGAGTTGCGTTTTCTGTATATTCATTTTTACTCGCTTTGATAATAATGACATTATCTGCTCTTTTATTGATTTCAGTACTGGCAACCAATCCATCTACGATGCATCCGGAGATACCAGGAGCTTTGGCAAACCATGCGAAATGCACAGATCTTAAAGGTAGGTCAATTTTTGAGTTTTTATCTTTTTGTCTATATGATTGTTTAAAAGTCTCTGAGTTAAGTTCAACTTCTATCCACTTCCATCCTTTCCAGTTCGCAGGAACAAGTGCAAGCATTGCTTCTCCTTCGGAGTCATGAATTTGAATTCCCAATTTATGAATATTAGAATTTTCATCAAGATAAACCCATATTCCAAGGTAACGGCAATTTCCAGGGATATTATCTGTAAGAGAAAAATCGCCTTTACCACCTCTGATATCAGCAGTTCCCTGTAGAGTAAGAGCGACAGAACCGACTTTTGGCTGTACATTTTCCGCAGGTTCCGCAGAGAGCTCATTCATATGCCAGCCACCCTTATGGAGAATCCCTTTGTCTTCCATAGGATTGAGTAGTAACTTTTGAAGAGTATTTTCTTTTGCGCTTATTTTACTGTCAAGCGGAATGAATTGATGCTCGGCCGTTAGAAAATTTGCAATTCCACAAATAAATATAGCTAATATACTCTTTTTCATAATTATTTCTCCATATTATTTTTTGTAAAGTAACCTAAACTTCTTCTCTCTTATTATATATTAAATTGAAAACAGATCAAACGGGAACGCTCACGAATTTTCTTTTTTATATTATTGGCGTATTAATACTGCCAAAAAAGTTAAAGCTTTTTCCGTTCATCTCAAGGGAGGCAGGGATTTTTTCAGGGATTTTTATAGATATATTATACTCTTTTGTTGTTTTCTTTATCCATTTCACTGCAATTTCTCCTTGAGGTATGGCGAAGTTATAGGAGAAGTTATCAAATGCGGTCAAACACGGCTTGAAGATCAGCCTTTTATCGCCGGTTCCCTTCTGAGTTAAGCCTACCACACCTTTATAGAGCAGGTAAGTAAGAGGAGCACTCCATGCGTGATTGAGGGAATCGTGATTTTCGCCTCCGAAAGCCTCCCAGGTGGTTGTAGCACTGCGCTCAATCATGGGAGTCCAGTATTTCTTGATAGTTTGAAGAGCTTTATTAACCATTTTCATCTGCATTAAAGCTTCACACATAAAGAAGTATGAATACGGTGTTCCCTGTGCGATCCAGGGATTTCGTTCAACATCAACGATTTGTTTCAGTGCATATTCTGCTTTTTTTCTAGTCAGAACTCCAGTCATTACTGCAAGAGAATTCACTATCTGGGAATAGGAAAATTCTTTCTTATTCATGTTGGTGGCATCTTTGATCAATCCTTTTTTCTCATCGTAGAAGAGATCAAGAATCTTTTTTTTCAGTGTATTTATTTCTTTAGCAAAGCTTTTTTTTATTTTCAGTTCATTATATAATTTTTCCATGGACTGTAGGGCTTTAAGATAAAAGAGGTTCAAGCCGGCATTATAGTCATCTCTATCAATTTCAACTGTTTGTCTTGGATGCCAGGTTGTACCTGGGTGATCCAAGAATAACAGACCATTGGCATATTTTTTATCTTTGATAATATTCGCTACAGTTACCAATCCATTGTTATCTTTAAAAGTTCTAAATTGAGAAAGAACATTTTCGCAGGCAGGTAAGTGTTGAAGGACTGTTTCTTTATCTGCCGTATAGCTATAATAGCGGTTGATGAGATCCATAGGCACCATGGAATAGTCAAACAGTGCGTTGCTCATCCCGTAGAGACTGCCCATAATTGTACCATTCAGTTTAACTTCATCGCTTATTGCAATGCACAGATGTTTCATGTATGAAAAATCTCCAGTCATATGCCCAATCATATCCGTAATCCAAATGGAGTCTCCCCAATATGTGCCCTGTTCTCTGGAATTACAATCATAGGTATTGGCTTGTGCGTTGAGTATAATACTTCTGCGTGAAATATCGTGGATATTATCTATTTTTTTGTCGTTGGAAGCGAGTTGTTCGGTGTAGGGTAAATCGGCATGGCATTCATTTGTGAAAAGCTTCCGTATATTTAAATTTCCGGTAAAATCTTTTAATATTAGACCGATATAGCGGAATCCGCAAAAATTGTATATTCTGAAGCGGTTTAATCCATTTTTGAGGTGGATTCTGGATAAATAAATTGATCCTGAACGGGATCCATATTGTCTGCCATTACGAATTGATTCAGTATGCTGTATATCTACGATGCATTCTGATGAAGTCGCAATTTCAAGAGTAATATCGCCGGCAGTCATGCGCATCATGTCATAAAGAACAATGAATCCTTTCTCTCCGACATTGCGATGCAGCTCAACGGAAGCGTTTTTGAGGATATTATATTTTGCATTATCATTTTAGGGCTGTAGATATTCGTTGTCCAGTCTAATGGTGTCATTGAGCAGATATACTTTAGGATTATCTCTGAATATTTCTTTAATAACCATCGGTTCTTCTTTTTCCCAGCGGAGATAGGGAACAATTCGGTTTCGTACTGTTAAATTTCCAAGTTGACGGCATTTAGGTGTTTCTACTAATTTCGCAAATTCTGCTACTGGTGGTTTTTTATTATCAGGATCTCCGTAATCTTCAGTTGCATAAGCCTGGAGAACGGCATAGGATGATGAATTTAAGTCGACCTCCTCAATAAAACCCAGTGCCCAGTTCTTTTTAGGAGTATTTTCCGTCCATGCTTTGATTGGAAAAATTTGCCAGGATACCCCTGTATATTCTGCTACTTTTGTTTTGTTTTGGCAGATCCCGTTTATGCTTGCAATAATTCCCGGATGATCAACCTTATTGTATTTTACGGTTACTCCCAGAAAGTGTGCAAAAATGAATATATCATTATTTCCCTTTTTCAGGAATGGTGTGATATCATAAGTGTCAGCCATAATTATCGGTTTAGCAAATGGCGCAGGACCTGCATTCACAAATTGCCCATTGAGATAGAGTTTATAGTGAGTGTCTGCAAAAAGTGAAATAGTTATTTTTTCAGGGGAGGAATTAAGGAGTAATTTTTTATATGCTCCCACATATGAGTTTTTTCGCTCCTTATGCTCCCAGACCCACTTGGATTTTTGAAAAATATTCGTATGTTCCATTTGTGTCTCCATTAAATATTGCTAATTTATTTCTATTGTTTCGTGAACGTTTTCGTTTAATTTATTTTTAGTTCTTGAATTATCCATCATGATACGTTATTTTATTAGAAGAAACTGATAAAACGAGGTAATAATGAAGAAAGTATCAATAGAAGATATAGCTCAAGCGTCCGGAGTTTCACGGGGAACGGTTTCGCGTGCCTTCAACCAGCGTAGTGACATCAAAGCAGAGACTCGTGATAAGGTGCTTGATATTGCCAGGAAATTGAATTATATACCCAACTCAAGCGCACGTGGTCTTGCCAAGGGGTGTTCAGAATGCGTTGGTATTGTTGTCCCTGATCTTTTGAATCCATTTCTTTCTGAAATGGTAACTTATATAGAACGAAGCGCCAGAAAACATAATCTTTCTACAAGTTTGGCATTGACAGATGATGAGATAACTCTTCAGGAAAGGATACTTATAAGCATGGCTTCCGGTAAGGTTGATGGCATTATTATAACTCCATGTGAAAGTGATGAAAGCATCAAGTTTCTTAACTGGATAAATACTCGCATTCCGATTATTGCGCTTAAACAATTTGAGGGATTGGAATGTGATACTGTAATCTGTAATGATACTCTTGCTAGTAAACTGGTTCTGGAACATTTGATTGATCTTGGGCATAGACGAATAGCTTTTCTTTCTCCTGAAGCTCCCGTTTTTTCTGTAGAACAGCGCTTGAATGCATATAAGAGAACTCTTAACTCTCTCGAAATTGAATATGAGAAACATTTTATTTGTCATTCCAAAACGTTTGATAAAGAGGAGTTTGATTTTACAAAGCTTGTTAAATCTTTATTACAGATGCCTGTAGGTGAACGTCCTACCGCTATTTTTGCATATGATGATATTATTGCTCTGAATTTGATTGTAGCTTTGGAAAATGCAGGGTTTTCTATTCCTAGAGATATTTCAGTTACAGGGTTTGATAACATTTCTATGGGAAAGCTAAGCCGTGTTCCGTTGACCAGCGTGGCTGCGAGTAGCACCCGTCTTGGAGAAATAGCTATCGATCTTCTTCATAATAAATTGAAAAATGAAAACGAGAAAGTTGCAAATATAACTTTAATCCCGAAACTTTTTATCAGGAATTCAACGGCACAAGTCTCATTAATTTGTTAATTCTGCTGTTTTTCTGAATCTATAAAAACAATAAGCTATTAAGATGCTAAATTATACGTAGTTCATCATTTGTTTTAATGTTATGGCGTCTTTTAAAAATTGTTCTGGCGAGTCTCCTATTACAAACTCCAACATTGCATAGCACTGTGGATTATTAGTAGCTTTTTGTTTGATTTTAGAAAAGTAATGAAGCCATTCGCTTCTTCCTTTTTCCAGTGGCAATCTTAATAGTTTTCCATCTTTATCTATTCCCCATTGAAAAACATGTATATTGCCCAGTTTTGGTAATATAGTTTCGAGACAATTAGAACATTCTGTTTTGGAAAATCCCAAAGGTGGTTGCCAGGAGAAAAGAATATTAGTAGCATCAAGCTCCTGCATCAATTTTCTGACAGACTCGTCATTGTCAGTAAGCGTTCCATTATGATATTCAAGAGTGATACTTATATTTTGCTTTTTTGCGTAGTCCGCAATTCTATGTAAATCAGATACAACATCACCTCTCATTTGAGGAGATATTTTTTTTGATCCTTCCTGTCCTGCCCATACTCTTATTGTAGAGGCTCCCATCTCACAGGCACAATCCATAACAGAAGAGAATGAAAGAGCTTCTTTTTCTGAATATCCGGCCCTGTAATAGGATCCGTAGGAGGAAATATCTATGCCGTTTTCTTCGCATAAAATGCGTGCTTCGCTTGCTTTGAGAGTATCACCTTCAGGTACATGTATGTCGCCTCCACTCCATTCTATACCATCAAGTCCAGATTTTTTTACTAGATTGACAATTTCATAAACTGAGAAATTTCTTAAAGTTATTGATACTAATCCTGTTTTAATCATATTATCTAAAAATTTTTAAAAAGTTAAAGATTTCACAAAGATACTTTTCTGAAAGCATATCTCCATGGTCACAATCTATTATTTCGGATCGGAACATTTTTTCTGCTCCCATCTGTTTATAGACTTCACGAGTCTTATTACTATTGGCAATTACCCTGTCTATAGGGAATCCTCGGTCATGTCGTCCATGTATTCCGTAAAATCCACGGGGTGCAATTAATGAGAGAATATCTCCGGAATCAACTAGTTCGGCTATTCCAGGAACCAGACAGTAGCAATCGTGATATCTTGAATTATCTGAATTCGCAAAAGCCTCATAATTAATCATTCCGGCAAGGCATATAGTGCAATCAATTCGTTGATCTAATGCTCCCAGCCAGAAAGCAAATATGCCACCCATAGAGTGCCCCATTACAGCGACATTTTTGATTCCATCAAGACTTTTTAAAAAGCTTACACAAGTGCTTAACTCTTCTATTTGATTTCCAACCAAAGTCTTGCCCTGAGTCAGTAATCTTGCAAAATTGATTTTCTCCTGTTGAAAAAGAGTTTGTCCACCAATTTTAATTTCAATGTCATCAAAATCGCGATTTCTTCTGTTTCCGAATCCAATTAGATCTACTGATAATGTAATAAAATTCTGCTGAGCCAGTGGTACTGTACAATATTCTGTCATTTCTTTGCCCAGCATCATTCCTCTGGCATGACCATGTAAGCACAGTACAGCCATTCCATTATGCTTTTCAGGGATTCTTAATCTACCTGATATTTCATTATCAATTAATACATCCTGAATTTTGTATTCTGCGGAGTCCGCAACTCTCAGGTTATTTAGATGAGGCCAGAGTTTTATCGCCTCAGCTACTTTTTCTTCAATGTCATAATTAGGTTTGGAGAAGCTGACATTGGGAGTTTCTTTTGATAGTTTGCAACTTATTAAATTGAGCAATTCCTGCCTCAATTTAGACGAATTATCTTTTGAGTTTTTCATGTTATCTTTTATTCCCCAATGCATCAAATTTTCTGACGTATGTTACCAATTCTTCAAAATTAACAGAAGCCATTCCAACTTTTTGATCAGCAGCACCATAGCCCATTTCCAATATGCCGTTATTCAATATTACTCCTGAACAAGTAAATAAACATGGGATGGTGAAGTCTCCTTCCAGTTCCCAGGGCTCATCTGCAAACATTAACCGTTCAGATGGTCGGCTTGTAATCTCAGGAAACCCTTTACCAGTTTCTTTTAATATCATAAAGGACTGTGTGTATCCGACTTTATCATCCTGTTTCCCGTGGTAAGGCAGTAGCCATTCGCTGGGAGATATTTCAATAGGAGCCCAACTTGCACCGATACGGTTTTGTTCCCAATCAAATTCAGGTACTGCAAAAACTTCACGGTGATTATTATCACTTGGAAGTTCTGCAAGGGAATCAGATTCAGCCATAAAAATAGAAGGTGATTTTAAGTCTTTTCCAATTTCATAATTCCATGGATGCTTTGGACGATGAATGCATACTATTTTATCTTTACCTTTGATGTTCAGTCTGCGTGGGAATAAAACCACATCGCGGTCATCACTTGTATCGGGATTGTGCATTGGTCCTATCAAAGCGAAAGCATTTGCATAGTTTTTAGCTTTTAGAGCTTCAAGGTTAACTTTATATAATAAAGTTACAGTACTATTTTCAATAAATGCAGTTCCCAGGTTATGCTCATTACTCAGAGCCCATTCAGGCATGCATTGTAGCGGATCATCATGATCCCAGTATGGTCCGGGAGGGAAAGGACGACAAGCAGTAGATAGATATAGTTCATTTTCAAAGTAAAATAAACGAGGATCTTCAATGCAGCCATTTACATAATTAACATAGTCCTGACCAAAAATATTTTTGACGAATAACTCTTCTTCGTTATATTTCAAAGCTGGAGCGAATGCAGATTGAGAAAAATCAGAATCCCAGGATTCTCCAGCATCACGACTGACGGCGTACCCTAAAAAGATGGGGTAAGGCAATGGCTTACCCTTTAGTTGACTTTCAGGGCAAGGGCCTGTAGATCTGAATAGCATATGAATAACATTGCTGTTTTCAGGGTCTATTACCATTGCAGGGTTCAGTATCATTTTGCTTGCCCAGGGGCAGTCCTGCTGGGCACTCATAATATAGCGTTTTTCATACTTTAACATTTTAGTGTATCTACCCATTTATTTTAATTTCAACATAGTTATTGAACAGTGGTTTGATACTTCTATTTCAATAGTGTCAGTAACTTGTTTGAAAGGAATTGCTATTTCTTTTTTATCCTCAATTCTACGAATTAAAGCTGATTTTATTAGGCGCCCCGGCACTCTAATCGAGACTTTAAAGGGGGCAAGTGCTTTGCCGCAAAATGGAAATCCTTCAGAAGTTATATATGTAATAAGTTCACCTTTCCCATTCTCAAAAATGTTTGCTTTTACATTTACAGGAACTTTTAGTGCATGTGGAATTAAATACCATTTTTTGCCTTTTAAGTTGTTTTCTAGTGGAAGATAATCTTTGTATATTCTTTTACTTTCTTTATCATAACCATCTGTTCCAGGCCAGTCATAGCTGTAGTAAGCTCCGTTAATCAGGCATTCTTTTAAATCATTTTGAAAATTATCAATCAACCCCATAGCACGGCCCTTATGACCAAATTCATTAACGACCCCTTTATAGCCATAAGCATTATAGTGATTAATAGGTAAAAATATAATTGGCTGAGATAGTGCCAAATAGCTTAATCCCTTCAGAGTATGAGTATCACCTTCAGCCATAATTGAATCAGTTGCAGCAGAACAATTTGCAGATGCTCCATTGGTTGCAAAATATAAACCTTTACTATGAGCTAATTCGCCAATTGCATTAATTATATCTGAGTATTCTTTATCCCAGGAGTTATCAAAGAAAAAACCGTCTGCATTTGGAATATGCTTCAACATTTTCTCTGCTTGTAATACAAGGTGATTATGCCAGTTTGAATTTTTAGGACAAAGCATTTTTGCACCAAAACCATAGCTTGTAAGAATATTTCCATTGGTATCATATTGTATAGAAGCTTTAAAGCGTTCTTTAGCTAATTCAATATCCTTACATTCCCTTGCCTGGATATATAACAATCCTAAAATATCATTTTTATTTAGAGTTTTTACTATTCCACTAATTTTT
>JAYEIY010000181.1:0-9665 GCA_034660375.1 Verrucomicrobiota bacterium | reverse complement strand
TTGAGCTAACATATTTAAAAATCCATTATACACCATTATAACTTTATCAGTTATTCCATTGTTAAAATCATCAAATGCATCACCTATAAAATCATAAACAAATGACAGATTCTTTTCGCCAATGCTCGATGGCCTTATAGAAATCTTTTTGCGGGTGTATTACAACCTGTGAAATTCCATAATGATCACGAAGATCTATAAAAATGATTCCACCATGGTCGCGAATATGATCAACCCAACCTGAGATGCGAATATTCTGTCCTACCTGCTGTTCACGCAGCTCTCCGCAGGTATGTGTTCTATAACGATGCATTATTATCCTCTCAATGTATTAACTGATTATTGAAGCCGTGCAAAGATAATTCACACAGATTCAGAAAATATTTATTTAAAACTTAAATTGAGCACAATCCGTCTCAAGCAGAAACTATATATAGTTTAGAAAATATTGCAATTGCGAATTTAAAAACATTAGATAGGCATTGCACGAAAAGCCTTTTTCTCCTTGTTCAGATGTTTTTCGAATACTGTCTATATAGGTCAACTTTGTCTATAAAAAGTGAGAATATCCGGACTGTAGCATTTCTAGTAATTCCATGCCTTTCTGGTTAAATGCAGAATGGCGTTTTTCCTTAGATTTTAAGAAAGAACCTATTTTTGTGAGTTTTGTTTTGAATGGCCAATCCTCTTCAAGTATCTGAGAATGTTCAGGAGAAACGGCAAAGATAAGTTCATAATCTTCTCCGTCAGTCAAGATCTTTTCTATTGATAATCCTGTAGTTCTCAAAGGAATATTATCAGTATTTAATTCAACAGAGATTTTTCCTGCTCGACAGATTCTCAGAATATCAAGCAGGAGTCCATCGCTTACATCAATCATTGATTTGGCGAAGCCTTTTTCTGCAAGCCATTGTCCTTCTTTTAGTCTTGGGATAAAATTAAGATGATGTTCTGTGGGAAAAGAATTTCCAAATGTCCCTGTAGAATAGAGAAAATCTCCAGGAGTTGAACCACTCCTTAAAACGATTTTATCTGCAGCAACTTCTCCTAAAATAGTAAGACTTGAAGCATGACCTTCAGAAATTCCGCAGAGGTCTCCACCAATAATTGCAATCTCCAGTTCATCCGCAATCTCCAAAATTCCAGAATAAAATTTTTCATTAAAAGATATATTATAGGTAGATCCGCTTGCTATGCAGACAGTGGCGTAGAGGGGAGTTCCTCCCATTGCTGCAATATCACTTATGTTTCTTGCTAACAATTTTCGTCCAGCTTCTGCGGCTCGGGTTTTTCCTGGCGTATAATGTTGTGCAGCTATTAACTGGTCTGTTGCTACAAGGAGTAGTTGTTTGCCTCTCCATTTAAGAGCAGCGCAGTCATCCCCCGGACCAACTATTATATTTTTAGTAGTTTTTAATTGTGGGAAAAGGTTGTTGAGAAATTTTATTTCATTCATTTTGTGACTCCAATTTATAGATTTCTTTGTTCCAAGTGGCTAGGATATATTTTTTATGAAATAGGCAAAGATTTTTACCATTTTCACAGTTTCCGTTGAGATTTGTGCCACCACACGGTCCGGAGGCAAGTCCCTTTGGACATTCTTTTCCACATATATAAAAATTTTCTTTGAGAGAGCAATTATTACAAAAGAGACATCCATAAATAATAGCCTTAAGGGGATATGTGATGGTGGGAAATTTATCCAATCCAAAGATTTTTCCAATAGAATACTTGATTCTATCAACAAAAGAGGGCGATAGAATATCTGCTTTTTGTACTTCTGCATTTTTTTGGGAATAAGTTTGAAATTCAGCTTGTAACAAGTTCTTAAAAATATAATAATTATGGTTTTCTGGAGCGATTCGGGTATTATTATGGAAGTCATTCCATTCTTGCAGCCAATCTTTCCATGAAATATTATTTTCTACTGTTTCAGAAATTCTTTTAAGGGTCATTTCTATGAGTTGGGTGTCTTCTATACCAACAATCTGAATTCCGCTATAACCCATAAGATGACAGCCTGCTGCCATCAGTGAGATTCTTCTTAAATGAGTTGCTACAGCTTGTTGATAATTAATCTTTTTCTCCCGTTGCAGTGTAGATGCATATATTTTTGAGATACTTACGCCTGGGAATATTTCAATATCCAGATTATCTATCTTTTCTGAGGAAGGCATATAGAGTCTGGCAATAACGGGTACATTGATCTCCCTCATCGCAAGAAACCATTGTAACTCCTGAAACTTTCCCATATCCCAGCCAGCTTGCGTGACAATAAAATCAGCTCCTGCATGGATTTTCTTTACTAACTTGAAATATTGTGAATAGAGATCTGGGGCATTATATTTGAATGGATTTACAACAGCTCCTGCAAAGATATTTGAATTAAATTCTTTTGCAATAGAAATTATATCTACACTATCCATATATTTCAGTGCTGCCCCTTTTTTCTTCGAGACATACAAATCTCCGGTTACGGCAAGAATATTTTTTAAATTCAAAGTTTCTGCTTGTCTAAGCAGGCTGAGGACACGGTTTTTGGAAGAATTTTTGCCAGATATACATACGATTGGCATTTTTTCGGATTTTTCAAAGATTTCAGTAGCCGTTTCTACTGGTGAATATGCATTAAGAGAAGTTATTCTATCGGCAACAGTTATGGCACTAACATAATCCTGATTTTTTACTTTTACTGCGGCATCAAGTATCTGTTTACGGGATAGATCCGCTGGCTGAGTTTTTTCTCCAGGCCAATTTTCTACAGCAAGAGTAAATTCTGCGGTTCTCAATTTTGCAGAGAATGGGTTTTTAGTATTAAAATTTATATTTATTTGAGGCATATTATATAGTTAGACATTACACGAAAACCTTTTTCAAATATACTCGAGGGCTTTTCATGCACTGTCTGTAGATTTCAAATCCTTGAAACTATTGTATTTTATACGTTATTTTGTTTGCTCTCATTTTTTGAGCAAAAAATACTTTACATTATTGTTTAAGAGTTTAATTTTTAATCAAATAAAGTTCAAAATTTCTAATTTTGAATCTATAGAGACTGTACGAAAAGGTTCTGGCTCTTTAAAACCTTTTCGTACAGCGTCTAAATACTGTTATTTGAGTAAATATTTTAAGAAATTTAATATTACAAACTATCAGAGAGAATCAACTCAATAAGCTTATTTTTATGTATCCTTTACAAAATACTACATATCCTCATACTCCTATTATGGTCAGTCAAGTACTCGAATTTCTTGATATTAGCAAAAGAAAAAGAATAGTGGATTGCACCGTAGGAACAGGTGGCCACACAGAGGCATTGCTTGCTACGTCTGATTCTGTTGACGTTTTAGGAATTGACAGAGATCCGGATGCGCTCCAGATTGCTGGCGACAGGTTGGCAAAATACGAAAATAGGCTTAAACTTTATCATGGTCATTTCTCTGACATAGAGGAAATTTGCAGAGAAAACAACTGGGACTGGATAGATGGAATCCTACTTGATGCAGGACTTTCATCTTTGCAATTGGATTCTCCGGAAAGGGGTTTTAGTTTTCGCTATAGTGATGCACCGCTAGATATGAGAATGAACAAAAATGATGGTATCTCTGCAGCTGAACTTCTCAATACCATTGATTTGAAAACTCTAACAAAAATATTTTGGAAATTTGGAGAGGAAAAACATGGAAGAAGACTCGCACAATTTATTCTTGAAGCCCGTGAATTAAAACCAATAGAAACAACGGGTGAATTTGCAAAGATTATATTGAAGGCAATTCCATTTGCACGTGGAAAAATCCGTTCCATTCAAGCAAGATGCTTTCAGGCATTGCGAATTGCTGTAAATGATGAGCTTGAACAGTTAAAAAGTTCTTTGCAGGCAACAACAAAACTCCTGAAACCCGGAGGAAGAATCGTAATTCTAAGCTTTCATTCTCTTGAAGATAGAATTGTTAAAAAATTTTTTGTAGAAAAAGCAAAGAACTGTACCTGCCCTCACGGGTTGCCCGTGTGTTGTTGTAAAACGATTCCCGAATTAAAAATACTGACAAAAAATATTGTAACCGCATCTTCAGAAGAGATAAAAAAGAATTCCAGAGCTAAACCTGCAAAACTAAGAGCTGCAGAAAAGTTGCCTATAGAACATAAAAGAATTTGATAAAAAACTCTAAGTTATTTTTTGTGAGTTCTTATTTGCACATTTGATATGAGTTAAATGGTTTCGATATATCGAAACTATTATGATAAAATTCAATAAATACCTACATGATGGCTGATTTCATCAAAACTGACAATATATTCTTGTATTTTAGGGGGGCCATGCTTATTGAGCGATATGTATGCAATATTCCCATATCTAAAAAATCTAGTTTAAATTATCCGTACCCAATGCTTCTAAAACTCTTTCCGAATTGAATAACAAAATCAAAAGCTTCTGGATACGAAAGATCCAGAGATTTGCAAGCTGGTGTATTGTAAATAGGTTTCCAAATGCTGAGTTTTGAGTTCAGAAACAAAATATTCTTCATCTGGAACATCCACTTCTCCATTAAAAGTATAAGTTCATATTTATGCACGGAACTCCATTCTCTAAAGATAGTGAAATTTTTGGTTCAGAATATTTAACAATCGTAAACTGATAAAAATTCTATTTCACATTGAAGCAAGATTACTTGGGTACTTTATTTCATTTCAGCTACTGCCCAAATATAAGGTTTTTCAATTACGCCTTCAGTTTTTGGTAGAGGCCAGTAACAGGTGATTGTCTCTTTTCTACCCGGAGCTGTGAGATTGATTGCCAATCCAATTTTATTACCTTTGCTAGGTTTGAAACCTTTAATCTTATCTGCAGGGATCAATACTTCCATTGTATATCCATTTTTGATCTTCTTAGAAAAACTTTTTATTCCCTGCATATCATATTTTGTTTTTGGAATTTCATCATTGCGTTTCCAACGACCGACATAAACCTTATTTTCTTTTACCATAGGAACTATCCAGAACTGGTGATCAGTTTCGCTGTATTTATCGCGCTTTTGTTTATCATTTTTTGTATCAATGCAAACTTCAAGGCAATCCATGCTCCAAAATACTTTAGGATTACTACCCGAAGCAACTGAAGGATCTATTTTTGCTCCGACATACAGACCTTCCTGTGAATATGCGAGATAAAGTTCTATATTTTTTGGTGTTCCAATTTTACCAATTGACCACTCTGGAAGTTTTGCGCTTGATGGCCAATCTGCAAAATCACCGTCAAATTTTATATTTTTAACTAGTGGCAAAGCTCTGGCATTCGGTACTATACCTACAGAAATGATTTCTGTTCCTTCTTGATTTAAAACTTTTATTTCAGCCTTATCTGCTTCGGAGTATTCATTGTTCCAAGTTATTGAAAAATTTACATCTCGGAATTTTTTGGATGGAACATTTGCAACTTCTAAACTTTCTGGCACAGATTTCCAGCTTTTGGGCAGCTGGGGTTTAACTGTAAATGTTCTTGTACGTAAAGAGTTATTCATAATGGAAAATTTAAGATCAGATGTACCAGGAGCGCCGCTCAATGCAATAGTGCTCAAAGTTGCTGGTTGCACAACTTTTACCCGTGTTCGCATATTTTTGACAACATCTTTTTCAGAAACTTTTACATCGATAAATTCTTCACTAGATTTTGCTTTATGGTCAATTTTAGTCTTTAACTTAAAAACTTTCTTCTTTCCAGCTAGGACACTTATTTTAGGGCAATCCTGCGTGATAATTCAACCCTTTGGAACAGATATTGCTAAATCAGCATTAATAGCTTGTTTTCGATTATTATCTACTTCAATTTCAATTTCACATTCATCTCCAGCAGCTCCTAGGACAAGCCAGTTTGATTTCAAATCATAAGAAGTTTCTTTTACTAATGGATCATCTTTGCTAATCCCATCTATCCATATAGGATCGATATCAAGTTTATGTTTTCTTCCCTTAATAGGATTTGCATACATGTCATAAAGTTTCCCTGTTTTAAAGGTAACTTCAGGCCCTGGTTTATCTTTATCAATTTTAAAAGCCAAAGCTACAAGTCGTCCCCTATCCTCAAAAACATGACCAAAAGAATTTTCACCCATTTCAAAACTACCAACAGGTTTAGGAAGTTTCAGAAAATGAATCATTGTAGCAATCGAAGCAGCTACAGGTTTTGGCTCATCTTTCGGATCAAAAACTCCCATGCCATCAAAATAAGTATTTGGAACTTTCTTAGTATCCCTATTCCAATACCAAAACATTTTATCCACACCACCAATAGGTCCAATAGTGAAACCTCTCTGAGCATAAGCTGCCTGCTCTTTCTCATTAACAATCTTAACTGCCAAAGTATCCCAACCAAATTCTGTTATCCAACTCTGTCTATCTTTTCCGTCAATATCTGCAGCAGCAACAAATTCACGAAGACGATCGTAAAAATGTTTAGGAACTTCACTTCCTTGTCCAGTATTTTCATTTCTCTGTGACATAAGAGCTGGATAAATTCCAGTATAAAAGTGTCCATTGATAACATCTATATCATCATAATAACCTTCCTTAATCATCTGCCTTACAATATGACTTTTAAAACCTGCTGTTCCTTGAGTAGAAGCCCAAGCATCAGGATTCATAAAATGGACAATCTCCGCAAACCTTTTATGATATTTCCCAAAAGATTGATAATTATCAGCTTGGAGTTCTGTGGGAATATGAAGATCGAGTTCATTATCTGGTTCATATGCATCATAATTAGGAAATTTCATCATAAACTTAATATAAATATCCTTCCAATTTTTTGGTGGTTTAGAATGCTTTTTAATATACCTATCTATCCCTTTCATCATGCACGGTAGGATCTTCAAGCCTGATGTCTTAATTTTATTATCCATCTTTTTATACCATGGCCAACCATCCCAGTCTCCTTTTTTATATCCTCTTTCTAACCATTCAATATTGTAGGCATAATCGCGAATCCAGCAAAAACCAAGTTTAACGATAGAACTGTAAGCCACCCCTTCCATTCCACCATGAATATTTATAGCCCATGGACTTATCATTTTCTCTGCATCTGTAGATTTTGCAATTTTTGGTATCCAAACACATTTACTAATTTGCTTAAAATCAGGTTGTCCTTCCAATTTCACAAGAATAATAACATTATGAATACCATATCTCTTAGGTTTGAATTTTAACTCTTTTGACAATGAAGAATTTAAGATGATATTTTCTTTTTTACTATAAACTGTTGCACCGCTAATATCTTTAACCGTAATCTTAAGTTTTCCTTTTAGGGGTTTTCCCAACCAGCTAGAAAGATTAATAGTATATTTTATATCTTGATCACTTAGAAAAATATTTCTCTCTAATCCTGTTGATGTGGAAATGTCAACTAGTGAAGTATCCCCCTTAACAGAACTCATATCTGTAATAACTAAAAAATTGTTTAGCAAAATAGTACCCGACTGCTCAGTATTTTTACTCGACCAATTATGCGTTGTCATACCAACACTAACTACTGGAGGCCAACTTGAAGGAATCCTAAATTTATATTCTTTCCATTTATCGGTTAACTTGGGAACCCATTCGTATTTTTTCCCTTTTGTCTGATTCTCAACTTTAAACGTAATAATGCAAGATATTGATGCGCCCTTCCTTTTTCCCCATAGAGAGACCGCTTTTAACTTTCCAGGAATTTTTTTATCTACTGGCTCAATATGATAATAAACAAAACCTTTACCATCAAAAGATACCTTAACTGCCATAGAAGATTTTTTGTCCACATTGGGTCCTGAAGGAATATCTTTGACACTTTCAAAAGAACCTGTTGCCGTGCTCCAACCCTGTTTCCATGGAAACGCTTTAAGATTTGAGATATTTCGCGAAACCTCTTGAGCTATCGCATCTATTGCCAACATAAATAAAACAACTCCAACCATTCCTTTAAACATTTTGTTCATAATAATATCCTTATTTTTTATTTAAAACGCCACCTTACCGTAAACGCTCCCGTCATTGTACAATACTACTCTGTAAAATAAAACAATTCAAGCATTGTAAGAGAAAACTTTTTTATTAAAAAAAAAAAGCCCTTGATCTTATAAAAACTCTTGCCCCGTAAACTAAAAAACTGTAGAGATAAATACTGTAAAAATACTGCAATAAATACGTTTAATTTTCCCCATGAATTAATTCCGTATTTTTATTCATACAAATCCATTTTTATTGGTTTGAAATTACTGTAATCAGTTTTCATAGCTTTCTTTGGTTTTATCCTGTAAATCTCACCGCTATAAGTTCCCAGATATATAGAATTTTTGTATATGTGGATATAAGGGAATCTTTCTTGTATGGGAATCTTTTGACCTTTTTTATTTGGATTGGACAAATCATAAAGTTTATTATCTCCAATAAAATAGTTACCGAAGATTTTATCGGGCTTATGGATCGATTGTTTTATGATTGGCTGTGGTCCACCACCGCTTGCATCTCCTGCTAAAAGGAAAAAGTTTTTTTCAGTAGGATCAATCAATAATATATCATTACTATATAAAGCAATCATTTTATTACCAGCTTTCTGCAGATAACGGATTCCGCCATATTTATATTTCAAACAATGAGTAAATTCCTTTTTCTTGGGTTCATATTTCCATAAACCATGTGTTTCAGAATTATTACTGTAAATTCCAAGCCATAAACATTGATTTTTTAAGTCAGGGATTATAGCATTGATTTTATATTTTACCCCTGAACCATTAAGTTTATTTGTATGTTTAATATTTCTTGCAGAAACAAGTGTAATAAATTTTCCAGTCTTCATATTTAATACAGAGAATGCTAATTTGTGACCCATATATAAATAATGTTTATATAAAGCCATTGAATGGATATTGTTTGAAGGCAGACCATCCTTCTCCTCCCATATTTTATTTCTTCCAGTTCGGCTATTAATCTGTATTAAACCATCATTTGTAGAGGTTCCAATAAAAATGTTTTGCCCCAAACTGACAATACTTACAGAATTATTTCTCCACATTATAGGACCAAGGTTCAATTTTCCTATTACTTTCTGAATTCCTCCATTTATAGGTCCTCGGGTAACGGTATAAAAGGTTTTCTTTGTTTGTTTACTGCGTTTTTCTGACCTCCAAAAACATATAAGACTATTGCCATCAGTAGCATAATATGAAAAATCCATAGTTTTTTCAAGATTTTCCGGTAATTTGACTGGTATTTTTTCTATACTGAATAAATCCCATATCTTTGTATCTTCTTCAGTTTTGCTTTTGCCTGCTTTTTTGAGAAAATATTGATATAGGTACTTATAATTTGTCAGTGAGTAGGAATATGCACTCCGACTTATATTGTGTTTTTTTAAAATTGAGGTATCTATATTATTTACAGTCTGAATGATACTTTTCATCAATGCAATACGTTCCTGATCTCCGATATGCATAAAAAATGGTTTGATTATTTCATTTATCATCAGCAATCTGCGATGCATATTCGGATTATCTGTGATCCTTGAAAAAAAATAATAAATAATTTACTTAGAGAACATATGCAAACGCATGGACTAACAATCCAGAGAAATCAATAAGGTAATAAAGAGAAAATATTAATTTTCAATATAATTTAAATTTTTGCTTAAAATTATCGCC
>JAYEIY010000180.1:0-9780 GCA_034660375.1 Verrucomicrobiota bacterium | reverse complement strand
AAAACTGGTTTTTTTGTTTTCTTGGAGAGATGTTCAAGGCTTGAGGTTAAAGCATTTTTGGCTCCATATTTATGGAAAAATTCAAAAAACTCATCTTTGATATTATTATCTTTCAATGTTTCGGCAGTCTCTGAACCCAATTCAGACAAAATTGCCTGTATCCCTTCATTTACATTGTGTCTTGCAGCTTGTGCTGATTCAACATTCAAATAAATAGCAACATAATCATCTCTTTCATTCAGATATTTCTGTAATGCCAGCATGCAGGATGTTTTTCCACTTTGTCGCGGAGCATGTAATAAAAAATATTTTCGCTGATTTATTAAATTTAGTATTTCGTCCAATTCCCATCTGGACAAAGGATCCAGTTTATAGCATTCATCAAAATTAACCGGTCCTGCTGTATTAAAAAATTTATCAATTTTTATCATCTTAGCTCCCTCTTTTCAGTCTCTTATCCTTCTCTAAACAAACAGTGTTCGAAAAACCTTTTAGCTAACTAAAGAAACTGTTTTCTGCAATGTTTAAATAAAAAAAACATGAAATTGACTTAGAAAAAGATTATTATTGAGTAGATTTGAAACTAACATGATAAATAAAAGATTCAATCTTATCCACCATTTTTTAAGCTTGAATTTTAAAAATACAAGTTTCTATTTGAGGTTCTTTTCGTTTCTTAGACCTTCTGAGGAAAGAAGGTTTGGAAAAAAAATAAATTATTCTTGTTTTTAGGATTGACAGCTTTAAATTATGTGTAAAATTAAAGTTAGTTACATTAACTAACTAACAGGTTTTTTCAGCAGGAATTTTTAATGAAGTATAAATCACCGAATGTGAAGAATATAAATCGCTCTACAGTTCTAAAGATCATAATGAAGAGCGAAGGGATTTCACGTGCGGAGATTGCACGCATGGTTAGTTTGACGAAACCTACAGTATCTCGCATAACTAATGAATTCATAGAAAGTGGTTATATTCTGGAGACGGGTAAGGGAGAGTCGAAAGGAGGTAAACGCCCCAGAATGCTGGTTGCTAATAAGGATGCTTTTTATGTAATTGGCATTGATTTAGCAGATGACAAATTCCTTCGTGGAGTGCTTTGCGATTTTACTGGTACAATCTTACATAAAGAAAAGATTCAGCATAATTTCACCTATAAAGGAATTCTTAAGGAACTTTTTAAGCTTATTGAATTTTTGATGGATGGTCGAGATTCGCAGAAATTAGCTGGTATAGGTTTAGCAGTTTCCGGTATTGTTGATCGTGATCAGAGCAAGGTCATTGCATCATCTAATTTTGATTTGATAGAAAAGGATCTTACAGGGGGAATAACAAAAAAGTTTTCTGTGCCAGTGATTTTGGAGAATCGTCCTAATGCAGCGGCACTTGCGGAAAAACGTTATGGATTAGGTAGCCCTTTTACAAATATGGTGTTTTTGACATCTGGGCGTGGAGTCGGAGCGGGTATAATTTGCAACGGAAAAATGTATGGAGGCAGTTTTGGCGGAGCCGGAGAGATTCAGAATATTAGGGTTGGCAATCTTTCATCATTTGCGGAGTATGACAAGACATCAACGGTTGAATATATGAGCAGTGAGGAGTTTATAGTTTCCAAAGTAAATAAATCAAAAGAGAAAAAGTTGAATTTTAGTTCTATTCTTAAGCTTTATGATGAGAATGATAAGGATGTTGCGGCAGAAATTAACCGTAATGCGGAATATATCGCATACTCTGCATCGGTAATAGCAAATATACTTAATCCGGAGGCAATAATTCTTGGGGGGCAAGTAGTCGAATTTGGAGAAAAATATTTGGAGCATTTTAAGAGTGTATTTGTTAAACATCTTATAGCTCCTGAACTCAATCGTGTAAAAGTGTATGTATCGAAGTTTGGTCGTGACGGTGTAGCATATGGCGGTGCAGCATTGATATTAGATGAAATTATTAATTTTAATATACTATAACAATAAAAGGAGAACTAAAATATGGAAAAGAAGAGTAAAGCTTTAGATCTTACAATTATAGGATCGGGAATGATTGTTCGTGATTTGCTTCTTCCTGCTGCATATCAATTGCAGCGAGAGGGAGTGCTAAATGATATTTCAATTGTTGATATGCGAAAAGAGGCTCTGCAGGAATTAAAGGATGATTCTGAAATTAAGAATGCATTTCCTGGTCAAACTTTTACTGCATGTCCGGATATTAACGAAGATGGTGTTATTGATGGTGATTATTACAAGCAGATACTTGCAAAAAAAGCTCCTTACGGTTTAGTGATTGTTGCTTTGCCTGACCATATCCATTATACCGTAATTAATGGTGCTTTGGATTACAATCAACATATTCTTAGCGTAAAACCTCTTGTGCTAAGCTATGAACAAAGTATTGAGATTGAGAAAAAGGCTTATGAAAAAGGGTGTTTTATAGGAGTGGAATATCATAAGCGTTTCGACCGCCGTTCTCTTCTTGCTAAAAAACATTATCAAGAGGGGGATCTCGGAGAGTTTGTAATGGGTGAAGCAAAGATGATAGAACCTTACTTCTACCGCCATTCAAATTTTCAGAATTGGTTTACTTGTGAAAATACTGATCCATTCGTATATGTAGGTTGTCATTATGTGGATCTCACATACTTCATTACCGGTCTAAAACCCGTTGAGGTAAGTGTTTCCGGTGTCAAGGGAAAATTTCCGAATAATAATGAAGGATATATGTGGACTAACGGAAGGGTACGCTTTGAAAATGGAGCTATTTTATCTGTAACAGATGGTCTTGGATACCCCGATGAATCAGCAGGGTCGAATGATCAGTGTTTAAATATGTATTTTGAAGGCGATAACAAAGGCGGAGTGCTCAGACACAACGATCAGTTCCGTGGAGTCGAATATGGTTTCACTAAAAACCAGGAAAAACCGTTCCAGTATGTAAATCCTGATTTTTATCGTCTGGTTCCTTTTGAAGAAGAAGGGCTGAAACCTGTAGGATATGGATTTGATTCTGTTGCAGCTACACTGAGGACAGCAAGTAAGCTTGAAGGAGAAATAGAATCAGCTTCTAATATTGATTCAATGAAAGTTCGTCGTAAATGTATTGAAGATGTAAATGAGCGAGGGTTAATTGCGACACCAAAGAACTCTGCAATTAATGAGTTGGTTCAGGAGGCTGCACGCCTTTCCATTCTCAGTGATGGAGATGTTGCGGTAATTGAATATGGTAATAATCCGCATGTATATTTGAGACATAAAAAATAAAAGGAGTTTAAAAATGGCAGAATACTCACTAGTACCAGTAGATGTACCCATGGTTGAAACAAAGTACAGAACAATACAAACCCAGTTCCCAGTGCCGGAATCTTTGGAGATCTTTGAAAATCTGAAAAAAAGTGAACCACGTTCCATGATGGGACAGCCTCCAGTAATATGGGATAAGGCCGATGATTGTATTATTTATGACAAGTGGGGCAATCGTTGGATTGACTGGTCTTCATGTGTACTTATTGCAAATGCTGGACATGGGCACAAGGAGATCAAAAATGCAATTATGGATGTTCTGGATCATGGTTTGCTAGCAACATATGTTTTTATACATGAACAACGTTCTAAATTAACAAAAATGCTTCAGAATATTTCGCCTGACCCTGAAAAATATAATGTTTTTCTTCTCAGTACAGGTAGTGAAGCAACAGAAAACTGTATAAAACTTGCTAAGACATATGCAATTGAAAAACACGGTAGAAAGAAGAAGTATTTTATATCATTTAAAAATGCATTTCATGGTAGAACTCTTGGAGCACAGCTTGCAGGTGGCATGGATAAACTGAAAACATGGATTGTTGATGGAGATACTACCTTTGTACAGATCCCATTTCCAGATGGATATAAAAATGAAAATACTTCTTTCGACCTTTTCCTGGATACAATTAAAGAAAAAGGTATTGATCCTAAAGATATTGCTGGTGTAATGACGGAGAGTTATCAGGGGGTAGGTCCTGATTTCATGCCTGTGGACTATGCAAAGGCTCTTGAAGCATTTTGTAAAGAGAATGATATAGTTCTTATCTTTGATGAAGTTCAGGCTGGTTTTGGACGTACTGGTAAGATGTTTACATTTGAACATTATGGTGTAAAGCCAGATCTTATTGCATGTGGAAAAGGTATTAGTTCTTCACTTCCTATGTCTGCAGTTATTGGTCGTTCAGATATTATGGATATTTATCCTCCAGGTTCTATGACTTCTACTCATTCAGGATCTCCTTTATGCGTTGCAGCAGCTATTGCTAACCTGAAGATTATTCAGGATGAAAAACTTGTTGAAAATGCAGAGAAATTAGGAAAAATACTTATACCGGAACTCCAAAGAATCCAGAAAAAATATCCTGCAAGACTTGGATGTGTTACAGGAAAGGGGATGGTTGCAGGTATTCAAGTTGTCAAACCAGGCACAAAAACACCGGATAGTGCAACTGCAGTTAAAATTAATCTAAAATGCTGTCAGAAAGGACTTTTGATGTTTGCGCCTGTAGGTATAGAAGGTGAATGTCTTAAAATTGCTCCGCCTCTTTCAATGACTGAGGATATGCTTCGTGAATCAATTCAGGTCTTTGAAGAAGCTGTAGATGAAGTCCTCTCTTAATCTTAGGATATAAAAAATGAAAATACCGGGATTTATAGATTTGCAAGTTAATGGATATATTGGAATCAATTTCTCAGAACCAGATTTAACAGAGAAAACATGCGAAGAGACATGCCGAGCATTGCTTTCACATGGAACTGCAGGATTCCTTCCTACGATAATAACAAATTCCATGGAGAATTACTGCAGAAATATTCCTATAATAAGTAAGGTTATGAAAAAATCTGAATTCAGGGGACGTCTCCTGGGCATTCATCTGGAGGGACCTTTTATCTCTCCGGAGCCCGGAGCCGTTGGTGCTCATAACCCTGAATGGGTAATCAAGCCTGATGTCGATATTCTCAGAAAATTCATAGAATTGTCTGAAAATTCTATCAAACTTATTACTATTGCTGCTGATGTTGATGGTGCTGCTGAGCTTGCAGAATTTGCAACTGCCAATGGCATTACAGTTTCTCTTGGACACCAGTTGGCATCTGCTGAGGATTATACCCAACTTATTGATGCAGGAGCGGTTTCCATTACTCACTTTGGCAATGGAATTCCGAATATGCTCAATAGGCATATTAATCCTCTTTTTCCCGTCCTAGGGGAAGATAATCTGACAACCATGCTTATAGCTGACGGACATCATGTACCCACATCATTCATAAAAACTGTTCTAAAAATAAAGGGCATAGATAATGTGATTGTCGTAAGTGATGCAGCTCCTGTTGCAGGTCTTCCGCCAGGTAAATACTACATGCTTGGGAATGATGCGATACTTGAGGAATCCGGACTTTTCCATAATCCGGAAAAAGAATGTATGGTCGGTTCATCATCTACAATGCTTGAATGCATGAATTTTCTTGCATCAACTGATATTATGAGTCTGGAGGAACTAATACAGGTTGCTTACTATAATCCTCTTCGTCTAATAAATGTTGATCCTGCAGAGATACTCTCCCCAGCGTCTCTATCTTATAACCCTGAAAAAAGAAAATTTGCTGTTTCTTAAAATACCCATTTAAAAAAACTTACAATGAAATTAAAAAACTTAAATGTTGAAGCTGTGATTTTTGATTATGGCAATACACTGATAGAATTTGGTCCGGAACAGGTAACTATTCAGAATGATGCCTTGCTTTCTACGCTTTCAGAGCTTTTTGGAGCTTGTGATGAGGAAAAGTTTACGACAATAAGAAGAAAACAGATCATTGCACCGTATGCGACTGAAAAATTTATAGAAAATGATAGATTTACTATTTCCATGGAGTTGGTAAAAGAACTTTATAGCGTTACTCCCAATGATGAACAAATTCAGAGAATGCTTGACACAAAATACCAAAGTTTTCTTAATACTATTACGTGTCCGGATTTTGTAATCCCACTATTGAAAAAACTTCGTAAAAAGTATAGACTTGCTTTTATCTCCAATTTTCCCTGCGTGAAATCAATTACTGATAGTTTACGAAAAACCGGGCTCATTGATATTTTTGAATCTATTGTTGTCTCTGGAGATGTTGGTGTTGTAAAACCACATCCTTTAATATTCAGGAAATCTCTAAAAGAGATAAATCTTAAACCTGAAAAATGTGTTTATATCGGTGACAATTGGTTAGCGGACATACAGGGAGCAAAACGAATGAATATGCAGGCAATACACACAACCCAATATGTTTCATACGAAAATTTTGAGTCCTTTGATGGTGATTTTCTACCGGATGCAGAAATCGCACATCTAAACCAATTGGAAGATTTGCTGTTACGGGAAATATAATATTAAAAATCAGTCAAAGTAATTCTTATATCTTGTTTGATTTTTAGCTTTCTACATTTAAATTAAGGTTTAGATTAAGTCCTAGAATTCTAACCGACTAAAATAATAATGAATTTATCAAATATAAAAATAGGAATTATCCATTCTGTAGTGGGGAAGAACGACGGTGTTTCTATTGTTATAGATCAGACAATTGAAGCAATGATAAAGCATATGGGAATACGTTTAGGCAATATTTATTCTCTTGCAGCACATGCACCTATGCGCTTTAATACAACTTTAGATGACATCTTCTGGCACAATAATGATGCAAATAGATATATTCTAAAATATTTTTCAGATAGAAAGATTCCATCTGATTTGGATGCATTCATCTATGCCAATGCTAGTTATGCAAAAAGAATAATAGAAAAGTTTGTACACGAAAATAATATAGATTTACTTATTGTTCACAACGGTTGTCATCCGTCTAATTTTGTCTATGCCACTGCCGTAGGAATGTTTTTTGAAGAACTTCGCAATGAAAATAAAAAAATGCCCCTCTATTTACTCTGGTGGCATGACTCACACCTAGAAAGAACACGATTCGAAAAACCTAATAATATAATAAAAAAATATCTGAAATATATCCCAGGAGACTTTGTCGATGCAATTGCCTTTATTAACTCTGAACAGGAAAAAATTGCAGAAAAATACTATGAAAAACAAGGAAAAATCGATGAAAAAATGTTTTTTAAAGAAAAAACAGTAACCATTCCCAATACATGCAGTGTCCAATGGGATTGGCGGGCAAAGATGTATCTTGATGATGCTTCTATTATAGCACCTCCCGAAGATCACTATAACAAAAACTTTCTTGAAGATATAGGGCTTATTGATGAACTTAAAAAACGAAATAAAACCCTTGGAAATACAGTCTTGCTCCTCCAACATACACGTATAGTTCATCGAAAAAGAATAGATGTCTCAATTGATTTTGCATTTAAACTCCAAAAACTCTTTAAAGAAAAAAATAACCCAAAAACAGTTGCCCTGATAGTTTCCGGACACTCCGGAGATGAACACGATGAATATAAACAGCATCTTTTTAACTATATGAAGAAGAAGTTTAAAATACAAAATAATTTCTCTGAGAATAATGTAATACTTCTCTTCGCAGAACACCGTATCCTCCCAGAAAAAGAAGTTATTGTAGATAAAAAGTATTATAGATTTGCTGATGTTCCGGCAATTATAGCCAAATACGGGGGGATGGGGACTTATTTTAGTGAAGTTGAAGGATATGGGAATAATCTTCTCGAAATGATAAGTATGGGGCTACCTGTAGTAATAAATAAATATCCTGTCTATAAAAGTGATATTGAAAAACTGAAATTCAAACTTCCCGCTTCAGAAAATGCCAGACTTCCTGATGAACTGATGGAAGAGTGCTACAAAATTCTTACAGATATACAATTGCGAAATGATACAATTATTAATAATCTACAGGTTCTTGAAAAAAAACTAAACCACAAAGTAGTTGCTGCAAAGTTGACAAAATTGTTCCAGAATCTTTTCAAATAAGTTGCGCATGTAGTTAGTACTTTGCATATCCTTATGCAAAGAGTTACACATGTAGTTAGTACTTTGCATATCCTCATGCAAAGAGTTAGGCATGATGATATGCGTAGTACGTTGTGCAAAGAGTTTACGCATGTAGTTTAGTATTTTGCATATCCTCATGCAAAGAGTTACGCATGTAGTTAGTACTTTGCATATCCTCATGCAAAGAGTTTACGCATGATGATATGCGTAGTACGTTATGCAAAGAGTTACGCATGATGATATGCATAGAATTTCACTGTTTTACACTCTTCGATACGATGTAATACTAAAAAAAAATCCTGTCAATCCTGCAAATCCTGTAATCCTGTCTAATGTTCTTATCCTGTCAATCTTAATGCAGCATAACCTGTCCGCCTGTAACGGGTATGGCTTGTCCTGTTTCGTACTGTTGTCCAACTACATAAAAGATAGCTTTTGCCACATCTTTAGGAAGACATCCTCGGTTCATGGGGATTTGTGCTTCGTAATATTTTTTTACATCTTCGAGAGTTTTTGCTCCGGGCACTTTATCACTGTTGAGGTATTGGACAAAAAGTCCGTTGTCCGGATTGCTCCAGAGTGGTCCGGAGAAGAAGTTGCCGGGGCAAATACTGTTGACCTTTATTTTATCTTGAACAAGTTCCAGAGCAAAGCTCTGGGTTAGCCCGATTGTTCCAAATTTTGATCCGGCATAAGCAGCATTACGCTTGCTACCTTCAAGTCCACTTTTGGAGTTTATTTGTACAATATCTGTCCAGTCACTGTTCTCAAATTTATTTTGAAGGGCCATAATTTTAGAAGCATATTTGGTACATAGAAAATAGCCGTGATAATTAATGTTGGTAACAAAATCCCAGTTTTTACGATCAAAATCTTTAACAGGACCCGCTTTTAGAACGCCTGCATTGGCAATAAAAAGATCCAGTCCACCAGTCAATGCAACGACATTGTCTATCATCTTTTCTACTGCATCTTCTTTTGATATATCAACTTCTAAAGCTAAAAATCTATCTTTTCCAAATTCATCTTCGAGTTTTTGTGTTGCCTCCTGAGCTCCTGAGAGGTTAATGTCGGCAATAGCTATTGTTGCACCTTCTTTTGCCAGCTCTTGTGCAATTCCGAATCCAAACCCCTGTGCTCCACCTGTTATTATTGTTATTTTGTTTTGGAGTAAACCTTGTTTTTCTGAATTTTCTGATACTTTTTTTCTATAAGATTCAACTTCCCAGTTTTCTATAAAGCCATACTCTCTTTCATTCAAAAATCTCGCACCCCCAAAGGCTTTTGTCAGTTGATATACATACGCTGCATCTTTTGCAAGAGACATTGAAGTCTTGGCATCTTTTAAACTTGTTCCAGACGTAAATACAGCTTTTTGGGGGATACAGACAACTTTAGGTAGATATCCACGTTTTTCTGAAAAATTGTCAATATCAGTTTTTTTACATGAGCCAATCAAAGGAAAAGAACAGGAATAGACAATGTGATCCGGAGTTAATGGACCTTCTGCAACATCAAAATATGAAGAAGAAAGAATGATTCGTTTTTGCTTTTCAGGAGATAAGAGAGTTCTTAATTCGGGTGCTGTTTCGGATACCAAACGATTATCTAGAATACTATCTATTTTTAAAGGTGATTTAAGAATGGAAGAGTCAAAATCATTGCAGAAGGTCTTAAGCTTTGTCATTATGTCTTTATAGATTTCGTCTATTTCACACGGCGTATCGGCACCAACAAATACACCATGATTTTGAAGAAAGATAGTTTTTGGAGAATCTTTTTCGTTATACTCCGATAAAAGACTG
>JAYEIY010000179.1:0-9838 GCA_034660375.1 Verrucomicrobiota bacterium | reverse complement strand
ACCTCAAACGCGGAGTTTTTAGCCCTCCGCTCGCTCCGGAAATATCGCTATCGCGTGATTCGTAACGTTTCCCAAAGTACTTCGCTATCTCCGAGAGCGAAAACACAAGCTGTACACGTCCTCGGAGATGACGTACTACTAAAATGCGTGTTACCGTCTGAGTATATTCTATTCTGGGGTACGATACGATAAACTCTGATTTTTAAGTGAAGATTATTCAAAATTGCGGAGTTAGCATATCTTCTATTGAGTTTCCCTAGCGGAGCAAATCAATTTAAGCATTTTAACCTCAAACGCGGAGTTTTTAGCCCTCCGCTCGTTCCTCACTCCGGGAATATCGCTACCGCGTGATTCGTAACGTTTCCCAAAGTACTTCGCTATCTCCGAGAGCGAAAACACAAGCTGTACACGTCCTCGGAGATGACGTACTACTAAAATACGTGTTATCGTGCGTGTATAAAAAAACAAGCTGTACACGTCCTCGCTCGGAGATGACGTACTACTAAAATGCGTGTTGCCGTGTGAGTATTGCGTTTGGTCACCACTTCAGCGTACGTATAACGGATATTATATTAAATAGTCGGAAAGGATTAAAATAATTCAAAATATCTGTGTTTATCTGTGGTTTAAAAGTTCTTGTTTTTGCTTTAAAAAATCAACATTAATACGCCATAGAATCAAAAACTATGCATCATATAAGATAAATTTTCTGAATTTAATTCTGTTACCATCCAACGAAAGAACAGGAGCTAATTTTTAAAATGGTTAGAATTGCCACTCGTAGATCTCTTGAAAAGATTGTATGGTGACAATAAAAGCGGTTTTTACTTTACAAGTGTGTAATCGGTGCTATAGTTTTCCAATTAGGGGCATTTTTAAGGCGTGAGAATCGCTCTTAATTAAATGTTCTTCAGATATCCGGTTTTATTTTAGGATAAGGATAATATTAGAATAAAAACAAATCATAAAATTATTATGCAGACAAAATCTTTAAGGACTAAAAGCTATCTTCATTTCTTTGTTTTTGTTGTCATCTTGGCAATGGCAATTATCCTCTTAGCTCCTTCTTACAAACGCCGTTCCGACAAAAAGAGAGAACTTGCGGAAATAAACAAAGCAATTGCAGGGCTTAAATCTAAAAGGCGAAATTTACAGGAAGAAATAGATAATCTGGAGACGAGTCCATCTGCAGTTGAAAGGGTTGCAAGAGAAAAATTCGGTTTCTCCGCTCCTGGAGAAAAAATATATCATTTTGACAAACAACCGAAATTGTAAATGAAAAACAAATACTATATCGTTCTTTTTATCCTCTGTGCATGCCTTCTTAATGCAACAGACGAGACTATCACAATAATGAACTTCAAGATGCAAGAATTTGGAGATGATGACCGGATTTTGTGGAAATTAAACGGAAAAACAGCAACCTTAATAGGGGAGTTTGCAGATATAACGAGGGCTGTCATGATTCTTGAACGTGGAAGTGATCCTCTTACAATTAAATCAGAAAAGTGTCTTTTTAATCAGGAAACAAAAATAGGAAAGAGTTCTAAGCCGGTCCATATTGAAGGCAAAACAATTTCAGCAGATGGAATAGGTTTTGATTTGGATCTGAATAAACAACATATCTATATTCGCAGTCATGTTCGTGTTAAATTAAAAAAAATGAAGGAGAAACAAAATGAGAAGAATAACTAACAGGTCTTTTTTGGCATTTGCAATAATGTTTTTGGTTTATTTTTCGCTTGTAGCAGAAAATAAATTTAAGAAAGTAGAGGTAAAAGAAAAAACTGAAGAGAAAGAAAAGATAACGAAAAAGGCAAAAAGGGAGAAGCCGGTAGACATTACATCAAGTAGTCTGGATATTGACTATAAGAATGGGAAGGCTATCTTTCTGGGAGGGGTAAGGGTCAAAGATGAAGGCATGATTCTTACGGCAGAAAAACTTATTGTATATTTTGGCAAGGAAAATTCTATCGAACGAATAGAGGCTCACGAAGATGTTGTTATCACACAAAAAGACAAAAAGGCTGTTGCCGGCAAAGCGCTTTACACTCTTGCAGATGGTAAGATTGTTATATCAGAGAAACCAATACTTTATCAAGCTTACAATAAACTTGTAGATGCAGAATCAATAATCCTATACAAAGATGCTGAGACAGTTTCAACAAAAGGCGGACAACCCCGTCTCTTATTTTTACCAAAGAAACAGGGAAAAACAGATGAATAAAAAAAAAGACAGCGAAAGCTTACTTAATGTTAAAAATTTAATAAAAGCATATCATGGTAAAAGGGTTGTAAATCAAGTTTCATTTAATGTCAAACCAGGAGAGATAGTTGGTTTACTGGGTCCAAATGGAGCTGGAAAAACAACAACTTTTTACATGACTGTAGGTCTTATCCCTCCTGACGGCGGTGAAATCTTTTTTAATGGAAAAAATATCTCTCATCTTCCGATGTATAAACGTGCACGAGAAGGAATAGGATACCTCTCACAGGAACCTTCAATTTTTAGAAAACTCACAGTAAAAAAGAATATACTGGCTATACTTGAAACTCTTGAAATGACAAAAAGAGAAAGGGAGGATAGACTTGCAGAACTCTTGGATGAATTAAAACTGACACGCCTTGCAGATCAACAGGCCATCACGCTTAGCGGTGGAGAAAGGCGAAGATTGGAAATTACCAGAGCTTTAGTAACAAACCCAAGCTTTATTATGCTAGATGAACCATTTAGCGGGGTCGATCCCATTTCCGTACAGGAAGTTCAAAATATTATCATAGATTTGAGAGACAAAGGACTGGGGATTCTTATTACTGATCATAATGTCCGCGAAACTCTTGCCGTTGTGGATCGTGCCTATCTTATTTGTGAAGGCGAAATTATCTGTGAAGGAGATTGTGATTACCTAATAAATGACGAAAAAGTAAGAAAAGTATATTTAGGTCCACGTTTTACCGTATAATAACTTGAAAAGTTAAAACCTGATGTTAAAGTACGTGAAAGTTAGATTATCTCACTTATTTTAGGATAAAAATGAGGTAAAAGAAACGAACAAAACTTTTTATGATTTTTAATATACAACTTTAATTTAGTTAAAAAGGAGAAAAATGGAAACTATCATAAGTAGCAAACACTATAACATTAATGATGCACTGAAAGAAGAAATAAATAAAAAGGCAGCTGAACTTTCAACCATCTATAACAAGCTGACAATTTTGAGAATTGTATTGGATTCGAAAAGGAATTTTTGTAACGCAGAAATAATTCTCCACGGGAAAGACATTGATTTTGAAGCAACTGCGGAAACGGACGATATGTATGCAACAATAAATAAGGCCTTTGAGAGAATGACCAGACAACTTAGAAAATTTCTTGATAAAAAACAAGATCATCATAAAGCCGCACATTCTGAGCAATAAAATTTTCCGTTTAATCTTCTTTCGCAAAATATTTGTTTGTGAGTTATAGAAATGTTTAATAAAAATACAAGAAAAATAATAATAACGAATGAACTTGGACTTCATGCTCGTCCTGCAGCCATGCTTGTTAAAACAGCTTCTATTTTTGAATGCGATATAAAAATAAAAAAACAAAGTGAAGAGGTTAACGCAAAAAGCATAATGAATCTTATGATCCTTGGCGCTGGCAAAGGGACTGAACTTGCTTTTTTTGCAAATGGTCCAGATGCCAATGAAGCACTTGATGCTATTGAAAAACTTTTTAAAGATAACTTCGGAGAATGATATTATGAATTCTGAAATTAAAAGGATTGTACTGGATGGAATAAAAGTTTCAGATGGAGTTGTTATAGGTGAGGTCTATGTAATGGGGTCATCTGTTTCAAGAGTTCCGGAAAGGGAAATAGAAGATTCACAGATTGAAGATGAAATCAAACGATTTAAAAAAGCATTAAAGAAAACAAAAGCACAAATAAAGAAATTGCAGGATCAAGTTTATTCCAGCCTCGGCAAAAATCATGCTGACATTTTTGAAGCCCACTTAATGCTTGTTGATGACAATATTGTTCTAGAGGAAGTTCTTCAAATATTAAGAAGTGAAAATCAAAATATAGACTTTATTTTTGATCAGGTAGTAAAAAGATATATAGAAGCCATCCGCATGGTGGATGATGCATATTTTAAGGATAGAATTGCAGATATCAGAGATGTTGCAAACCGCATATTGGTAAATATGTCCGGAGAAAAAGTTGAAGATCTTAAGGCACTAAAAGGAAAAAAAATCATAATTGCCCACGATATATCTCCTTTTGTTGCAGCAAGCATGGATAAAAAAAATATCATTGGTTTCGGAACAGATGTGGGAAGCAAAACATCCCATACAGCTATTATAGCACGCTCCATGAAAATCCCAGCAGTAGTGGGATTGCATTCAGCTGTGAAACATGTCAAAACCGGAGATATGGTAATCCTCGATGGAGTTTCCGGTAAGCTAATCCTTTCCCCAACGAAAGAGGATCTTGACGAATATGAGTTAAAAGAAATACGACAAGACAGGAAGCTGGAAAAACTCAAAGCTCAGGCACACTTTCCTACTGAAACGTTGGATGGTTTCAGAGTGCAACTTGCGGGAAATATAGAACACCCTGATGATACAGAGAATTTGAAAGAATTTCCCAATACTGGGATAGGTCTCTACCGAACGGAATATTTGTTTCTGGGTGGAGATGACTTCCCATCTGAAGAAGAGCAATTTGAAGCCTATAAAAGCGTTGCTGAGTCAATCGCTCCGAATGCTGTTATTATCAGAACGATTGATATAGGGGGCGATAAGCTTCCAAGTAAAAAATCTGATCTTTTTGATAGTGAAAACCCTTTTTTGGGGGTCAGGGCAATTCGTCTTTGTCTGATCCAGAAAGAATTATTTAAAAAACAGCTTCGTGCAATCCTTCGCGCCAGTCACTATGGTAAGGTTAGACTAATGTTTCCAATGATTTGCGCAGTAGAAGAGTTACTGGAGGCGGTGGATATTCTAGAAGAAGCCAAAAATGAACTTAGGAACGAAAAAATACCGTTTAATAATGAACTGGATATAGGGATTATGATTGAGGTCCCCTCTGCGGCTTTGATTGCAGATCAACTAGCACAATATGTCGATTTCTTCAGTATAGGAACAAATGACCTTATTCAGTACCTTATGGCAGTTGATCGTGTCAACGAAAATATAGCATACCTTTATCAACCTACACACCCGTCTCTAATAAGGTTAATACGCCATGTTGTAAATGTTGCACAATCTGAAGGAATATGGGTTGGGATATGCGGAGAAGTTGCTGGTGACCCTATTTTGACACCACTGGTACTTGGGCTTGGGATACATGAACTTAGCATGAGTTCTGTGGCTATCCCTGAAGTAAAAAATGTGATAAGAGCCTTGAATATGCACGATGCAGAGCAACTTGTGGAGGATGCAATGAAATGTAGAAGTGGTCCTGAAGTGAGAATGCTTTGTGAAGCTTTTGTAAATCAATTACAAGTCGATATTAATTGAGGAATTTGTTCATTGAAGAATTTGTTCATTGAAGAATTTGTTCATTGTTCAATTACCAAATTAATAAATGATTAAATTACCAAATTAATTGGTACGAGGGGCGGGACTCGAACCCGCACAGGTCTCCCCACCAGAACCTAAATCTGGCGCGTCTGCCAATTTCGCCACCCTCGCATAGGAGATAAACTAATAGCTTTTTTTTTATTTTCCAGTACTAATTTCATTATTAAGGAAAAAAGATGTCCAAAGATATAAATAATGATAAAAATAAAAAAGGACAGCCACTACAGAAAGAGTATAGTGAAAATGGCAATATTGCCTACGCAGAACAGCTTTCCAGAATGAATGATGAATTACGCACGCCTTTAAGCAGCCTAATGGGTACATTGGAACTGTTGATGAATACCAAGCTTGATTCCATCCAGGAAGATTATATCCATAATATGCACTTGGCATCCGAAAACCTCATGGGAGTTTTTAATAACATTTTAGATATTTCTCTTATCGAAACCAATAGAATGCAATTAAAAAAAGAATCATTTAATCCCAAAATATTAATTGAAGATATATCTTTACATTACGCATCTTCTGTGGAACAAAAAGAAATAAAAATAATAACGGACATATCTCAGGATATTCCAAATACTCTTATTGCTGACAGTGTACATATAAAACAAATTTTGGAAAACTTACTCTCAAATGCCATCAAATATTCTAGGCTTGGAACAGATATATTGATTCTTGCAAAAATAGAAGAGATTTCAGATTGTACTGCGAACTTTATTGTAGAAGTCACTGATAAAGGAATAGGCATGAGTGAGAAATTCCAGAAAATTGTTTTTGAAAAGTTTAACCAGTCAATTCAGGGGGGGGTAAATAATTTTGCGGGGACAGGTCTTGGGTTAACTCTCTGTAAGCAGCTTCTCAAAAGAATGGGAGGGGATATTCAAGTGAAAAGTAAAAAAGGCAAAGGTAGCACCTTTACATTTAGTTTGCCTGTTACTATTAAAGATGAAACAAACGTAAATAAAAAAAAGAGGCCTCCTTTTTTATCTAAAATATTGCTTATTGATGCAGATAAATTAAGTAACAAAAATATTGCATTATATTTAAAAAGTTGGAAAATGACATGTTCATGTGTTGATTATGGAATTGAGGGATTTAAAGCCATTCAAAAAGCTGATCTCAAGAAAAAACCATTTGATATTGTAATAATCAATAAAAATTTGCCAATTTTAAGTCCTGAAAGCCTGATTAGCATGATTAGAACAGGCAACATTAACCAAAAACCAATGATACTTGTCATTCAGTCACAAAATTCCAAAATAAAATGTAAATGCAATAAAATACTCACATTGCCTTATAGAATAAACGATCTCCACAACGCCTTGCTAGAATTGGAAAAGAACATTGAAGAAGAAAAAAGCACAAGTGTAATAAAGCAAAAAGAAAACAAGGTTTTCTACAATATACTTTTGGTAGAAGATGATGATCTTAATCAGGAAGTAGAAAAAATGATGCTACAAAAATTAAACTGTGAGGTTAGCGTTGCTTCCAACGGAGATGAAGCAATTCAACAATCTAAAAAGCAGCACTATGACTTAATTCTTATGGATATTCAAATGCCCGGAATCAGCGGATTGGAAGCAAGCAAATAAGACGTATGGAAAAAGGAGTGCACACACCTATTATAGCGCTGACCGGAATGACAATTCCAGATGATATATGCCAAAGCGTTGGAATAAATGCAATTCTTAATAAACCAGTCTTTTCAAAAGAACTCGAAAAAGTAATAAATAAATACGCAAAAAAATGAGTAATTAAAATTCGCTAAGAGATTCTATCTATCGAAATTCCATATATCAACTTTAAAAATATAAATACTCCCACGTTGACCTAAACTATTAATCCTGTTTGGGAATATTGAACTTATCCTGAAAAGCCATATCTATATTTTTATCCATCTTAACCATAATAAAGTATTCACTGTCTTTCAAGTAATGTGTGCCATCACTTGGCAGTAATTTGTTGTAAGCCGATGGAGGAATTGGAATTTCTCTGCCATTTCCCATTAGGGATAGTCGCTTATTCTCAACGTGAGCTCTTCCATAGTGGCATTTCATTCTAAATTTTTCAGTTTTTTCATCTATTACCTGGATATATACCAGACACAACTTTTTCCCTTCAATTTCTGTTATATCAATGTACGCCATAATTTATTTTATTTTTATTTTGAGTTTCAGGGCTTTGAGACGTGGAGATTTTATGTTTAATCCTCTGTAGGATTTGAACTGTATGGCAGAATGCCTTCTCTTATTTCTTCCAGAGTTTGTCGCAGTAGTTCAGAGCTGGAAAGTCGGAACATCATGGAAATGGTATCAACGATAATTACCCCGTTTAGATGAGCATCCCCCTGTCCAAATGACTGTAGACGCCTGGATAAGTGAGAAAAAAGATCATGTAAAGAATCAACAAAAGCTTCCTGTTCGGGCGTAAGATCAATATCCTCAGAAACCCCGCAAATTGCAAAAAATGTTACAAATGCTCTTATTATCTCATCATTGTCGGGAAAAGGACGTAGATTTTTCATTGTCGGTTTAAGATTTACACCAATTGGACAATGAGTGTGAAATACTGCTAGACGAACAAGCTCCCCAACTATCTTCTGCATTGGCATCTTTGGAATATAAGTTGTCCTGTCTGATTCATATATTTTAACATCGACTTCAAGATAAGACGGATATTCAGCAAGCTCCACAGCATATTGCGCAAGAATTGCGGCGACCGGACATATAGCATATGGCTTAGATGGTATAGTACAATGTGTACATTTACAATAATCAAGACTAATCCAATCCATTTGTATAATTTTTTTGAGACCTATATCTCTAATAGTCCCCTGATCCGAGAATTCAAAATTATAATATATCTTTTTCCCACTCTCAAAAAGAATTTCCAGTCGTTTAATCATCTTTTTATGTTATTTTTATATACAATTTTATATTTATTTAAATTTATCGAAGATTTTTTTTTCTTTGGCTTTACTAAATACAATCAAGGTATTAGTTTACTATAGGAAAAGAATTGAAAAAGAACAAACGTAATTTGTTAATTTTATAAAAATAGGGAGAAATTATGCCTAAAATAAGTATATCTACTCAAAAACAGACTCATTTTATCAATATTTCAGAAGAAATTGCAAACTGTATACCATCAGATTTCAATGGAATTTGCAACATATTCTGCACTCATACTACGGGAGGCTTAACAATAAACGAGAATGCAGATCCTGCTGTTCTTACAGATTTGACAAATGACTTGGAGAGACTTATCCCATGGAAGAATTCTTATTATACACACATGGAAGGTAATAGTGCGGCACATCTGAAATCGTCATTGATGGGAGTTTCTCTAAATGTTCCGGTTCAAAATGGAAAAATGATCCTTGGTATTTGGCAAGGAATATATTTCTGTGAATTTGATGGTCCAAGGAATCGTTCTGTAACTGTTACAATGATTTCTTCGTAAGCCTCAAATAAAGTTCAAAATCTCTGATTTTTAACCTAGAGAGCCTGCGTGAAAAGGTTTTGCCTCTTTAAAAACCTTTTCGTGCAGGGTTTAAATATAGCCAAGAGGATAACTGTGGTAATTGCAATTGGATGTGATATTATTAAAATTTCAAGAATGAAAAAATCCCTTGAAAAATACGGAGAGAATTTTCTTAAAAAAGTTTTTATCGATGCGGAGATAAATGCGGCTGATAAAAGAATTGACAAAAATCAATTTTTTGCTTCACGATGGGCAGTAAAAGAGTCCGTTGCAAAGATGCTTGGAACAGGCATTGGCAAAAAATGCGCATGGAAAGATATTGAGGTTTGCAATAATAAACACAATAAACCAAAAGTTATTCTTTCTGGAAAAGCATTGAATACGGCAAAAGAACAGGGTATTAAAGAAATTCTTGTAACAATTAGTCATGAAAAAGAATATGCCACTGCCTTCGTTCTTGGACAGGATTAGGAATTAGTCCGTTAGCAGTAATATTTGTGTTTTTTATGGCAAGACTTCTTTAAGTATCAAATTATCTCTTTATATATCAAGGAGATAAAAGTTTTTTTTGAAATCCAACTTTTACTATTTCTTTCGACAGAATTATTTTTTCTAATTCTTCTGATTAAAAGTAGTTAATTATTCCCGCTCTACGAGTTAAGAAATATTTGCATTCGCAAATACCGTTCGAGGGCTCACTTTCCCCGCTCTACAAGCTAAGAAATATTTGCATTCGCAAATACCGTTCGAGGGCTCACTTTCCCCGCTCTACGAGCTAAG
>JAYEIY010000178.1:0-9850 GCA_034660375.1 Verrucomicrobiota bacterium | reverse complement strand
AAAATGAATAAAAGTGAAGAGGAGTAGAGCATGAGTACGATGAGTTTAGAGATAGATGATGGCTTTTTACCCCTAAAGAACTTGCAGAACCAGGCTTTTGGCGTAGAAGAGCCCTAAAGAAAGGCGAAAAACCACAAACCCAAGGTGAAAAAAATTGCCTGACAAAATGGGAAAAAGAAAAAGATATAAAACTTGCAGAAGCTAAAGCCACTAAACTTAGAAAAAAAGAAGAACGTGTAGCTCTCGAAAAAAAGAAGATCGCCAAAAAACTTGCCAAAGAAAGAAATAGAACTATTGCAAAAGAAAAAAAAGAACTGAAGAAAAAAACTCAAGAAAAAGTTGATAATGCTGAAAATAAATATGAAAATATTTTAGATAAAGCAGATGATTTAAAGGACGAAATAAAAGACCTCCAAAAAGATGCAAAAAAAAGAACGACTACAATTATAGAACTTAAAAAAGCCCTAGCAAAAGCTCCTATAAGAAAAACAGGAATCTTTTCTTTTCTTACAAAAACAAAAAAAGAACTTTTATTAGAGATAAATATAGAAGAAAAAGAATTATTACAAATTGAAAATAAACTTGCTACTACCAAGCTTGTATATGAGAATGCAAATAAAGCTGCCGTAAAAGCAAAAAATAAATAAGCAAAAAATATTACAATATTTTGCATTAATAGATGATTATTTACATGAGAATGCAGATATTTATTTATATGTGAGTGGGGTGTTTATATTGTTAAGTGAGGATGAAAGGACCACTTTGGATTTAGATATTGCAGGACCATACTCGAAGGTAAATTTTAAGATTTTCAAAATATTGCAGAAAAGGTTGGATTGTTGATTAGTCCTGATTTGTATTATAATTTTGATTATATAAAATGGGTTTCTCAACTACGACTTTGTTTAGCTATTCCGGCTTCAATAGAATCACAGATTTTGTGGAGTGGGAATAAACTTGTTGTAGAAACATTGACTTATGTTGATTTGATAGCAAGTAGGCTAATACGTTACGATGATACTGATAAAAGTGATATTCGATTTTTAATTTTTCATACAAATTTAAAAATCCATGAAATTAGCTCCGCCGTAAAAAAAAAATACCAACTCACTTTAGAAATGACCTTATTTTGTTAGAAAATTTGATGAATTTAACGGTGGATTTTGAATTCTGGAAAAATAATCTCTAACAGCACGAGAAAAATTAAAACTGATATATGAACTGGCTTTTTTCCTTCCCAAGTTACATGAATTCTGCAGTGATATAAAAAATAAAAAGTTGGTAGACAAAAAAAATCATAAAAGAATTATTCGAAGGAACTTTAAATTTACATGGTGCATTGCCTGAAAAAGGGTTTCAATCTCAAAATGCTCTAAAGTGAATTGCCTTATATCAAGCAAAATCAAAATCTTATGGACAGGTTACATTTATACGAAATATTCTAAAAAAACTAGAAATTGAATTTGAAGAAAAAATTGGTATAATTCCCCCCGGAATGATTAGGGATATTGCTATCCCTGAATTTTCACATAAAGAAAGAAACATGCAAAAAAAATAGTACTTTGCATATCCCGATGCAAAAAAATAGTACTTTGCATATCCCGATGCAAAAAAATAGTACTTTGCATATCCAGATGCAAAAATAAGAATTTTATATTTAACTAAAAACAACTACAAAAAAGGCACAATAATTGATAGCAGAGAATAAATTAGACCTTCTTATCTCACAAAAAAACCTAGGCAGGAATGCCTATGTTACTTGAATAGATAAATGATTTGTGAAAATATGTGCAATTTCTGGATACAAAAAAAATGGTTATATGAATAAAATAAAAAAATGGTTTTTGTGGATTTTTATTCTTTCAGTCATGCTTATTTCTACAGCATTATTTGCTTTGAGTATTGGTTCTTCAGATGTAGAAATAAAATTATGGGATATCCCTCGTTTGCTTTTTGCCAGTGATGATAGTCTTGAAAGGGTAATCCTTACTCAGATAAGACTTCCTAGAGTTCTTTTGGCTATTGCAATAGGAGGTGCATTGAGTATTGCCGGTGTGCTTTTGCAGGGAATCTTTCATAATCCGCTTGTGGAACCATACACACTTGGAATTTCCGGAGGGGCGACTCTTGGAGTTGCTTTCTGCATTTTTCTAAAAATTACTAACCTTTCAATTTACATACTTCCCCTTGCTGGGTTTGTCGGTAGTTTGTCTGCAGTTCTGATTGCCTACATGATGTGTTCGAGATATGGACGTCTCAATATACAGAATCTTCTTTTGATTGGAGTTATGATAAGTTTCATTTGTTCTTCTCTTGTGTTACTTATTATGGCTATTGGGACGAAACAAGACTTGCAAAGTATTATTTTCTGGGTTATGGGGTCTTTGGATGAATCGAAAAATGAATTGATAGGTTTAATGCTTTTTACATCAATTGGGGGGCTTATTGTTTCATACATATTCTGTAAAGCTCTTAATGCTTTTTCGTTAGGAGAAGAAGATGCCCGGCATCTGGGGATTGACACAGAAAAAACAAAGAAAAGACTTTTTATCCTTGCATCAATTTTGACAGGTTTCAGTGTTTCTGTGGCGGGAGTGATAGGATTTATAGGTTTAGCTATTCCACATATAGCCAGAATAATCTTTGGTTATGATCATAGAATACTTTTAATAACCTCTTTTTTAATGGGTGCAATTTTTCTTATTCTATGTGATACGACGGCCAGAACGATTGGACCAACCCCTCTGCCGGTCGGAGTCATAACGGGAATTGTGGGGGGAAGCATCTTTGTGTATGCCTTAACAAAAAGAAAACTTAGTTAAAAATGATAAAATTAAGAGAATTAGTTTGCGGATATAATGAAAAGACTGTGATTGACGGGATTTCCTTTGATCTTGAAGACAGAGGATTTCTTGGCATAATTGGTCCTAACGGTTCTGGTAAAACAACTTTGTTGCGGGCATTGACAAATCTTATTAAACCCTTTTCCGGAGCGGTTCTTTGCAATAACCGGAATATTTGTGAATTTTCCAATCTTGAGTTGGCTCGAAAGATTGCTGTTGTGAGACAAAGTTCTGATTTAGATGTACATATGACAGTTGAAGAATTTGTGTTGTTGGGGCGGACTCCATATATGAAGCAATGGCAGTTTTTTGAATCACAGGAAGATCTTGAGATTGCGCAGTACGCAATGAAAGTGACAGATACGTTATCTTTACGTGATAGATATGTAAATACGCTGAGTGGCGGAGAGAGACAATTGACCGTAATAGCCAGAGCTCTTGTTCAGGAAACGGGGATTCTAATTCTTGACGAACCTACAAATCACCTTGATATTACCCATCAAATTAAAATTCTAAATTTGATAAAACGCTTAAATCATGAGCTTTCCCTTACCGTTGTAACTGTATTGCATGATTTAAATCTTGCGAGTGAATACTGTGATCATCTTATACTCCTGAATGATGGAAAAATGCACTCTTCCGGCACTCCCGCAGAAGTGCTAACCTACCAAAATATTGAAGATGTCTATAAAACACCGGTTATAGTAAAAAAAACTCCGCTCTCAGATATGCCTCACGTCTTTTTGATTTCGGAAAAAGCACTCCGAAATTCAGGAAAAAAGTAGAGCAAAAAGATCTTTTTATGAAGTTTATTATACGCCTCTTCTCTCTTCCCATTCTGAATTTACTTTTTGCTATCCCCTGGTATCTATTTTTTTGAGACGTATTCGTTATGAAACTTAATCCAGAGAGGCAAAACTTCTGCAAGTTGTTCTTTTGGAGGAAGGAAGGCTATACGAAGGTGTGACGTGCCTCTCTTTTGTCCAAATCCAGATCCGTTTACAGTACATAAACCCGTTTCTTCAAGTAATGACATGCAGTAATCAAAATCATTTGTGCCAGTCGGCAGTTTGCTTAGACGTGGGAATAAGTACATTGCAGCAATTCTGCCAAAACACTTTACGCCTTCCATTTCTTTAAAAGATTTTTTGATCATCAATGCTTTAGCGTAAAGAGAGTCAATGATTGCCTTTTTCTGCAGAATATATTGGTGGTATGCTTCGCTGTTCTTCATTGGAGGATTAACCATAAGATAAACCATTATCTGTCCGACCGTATTTGAACAAAGATTTACAGATGCCTGTTTCAATATGAGCTCATTAAAAGAATGTTTTGCACCTTTGATTTGAGGTGTATTTCTCATTTCAAAGTAGCCTCCTCGATGTCCGCATTCACCAATAAAGCCTTTTGAGACGCTATGAAGACTGAAAAGCGGAATGTCTCTGTTGCCAAGAACTCTTGCAAATGAAATAAATTCACCATCATATACATTTCCCTGATATACTTCGTCCGCTATAATTGAAAGATTATTTTCTCCCGCAAACTCTATTACCTCACTAATACTTTTTTTGTCCAAAACAGCTCCAGTAGGATTACCTGGGTTAATGACGACAATACATTTAACTTTCACCCCCTTTTTTTTTGCAGAAGAGAGAGAATTATCAAGCATTTCTCTCGAAAATGTCCAGCCATTTTCCTCGTCAGGATAATAATTAACCTGGCAAGCTCCACACGTTCTAATTGTAGCAGAATAAAGAGGATATTGTGGAATAGGTATCATAACCCCATCGTTTTTATCAGAAATAAGGAGATCAAGGATATATTTTGCTCCGTCTCCCGCTCCATTGGTGATGAAAATCTTTTCTGGGTCAGACACATTGTTAGATGATGGAGCTATTCTGTCTCTTTTGTTGATAAAAGAGGCAATAGCTTCTCTGATAAAAAGAGCTCCCTTGCTTTGTGTATAAGCACCGAGTCCAGATGGTAGTGCTTCTAAAATTTTTTCCGCATAATTCAATACATATTCAGAGAAAAAATCGTGTTCCTTAAAATCAGAATTATTATCAAGGATTTTTTTTAATTTTCTTTCTCTTTTAATAAGAGAAGGATTTTCCAACAGGCTGATTATCTGGCGATTAAATGTAAGTGGCTGTTGATCTAGGGCCTGTGGATTGCCAATATTGCAAAATATGGTCTTCATGCCCTGTGAAGCCATTTCTGCTGCTCTTTGCGGAATGGGACCACGGATAGCATATTCCATCTCAATTATATTTTGATTTACCTTAATGTCTTTCGGCATCTTCCTCTATCTCCGTTTTATTTGCTTAAAGATTTATATAGGGAAAAAGATAAAATAAGTCTAACTTTTACTTTTTTCAATACAAATTATTATATTAAATTACAATATTAAGACCTTCTTCCAATGGATGCCCAAGAAGAAACTCCGAACCTTTCATTTTATGTTTTCCGGAAGGTTTAATTTTGTCAAGTTTCAATGCGTTCTGTCCACATGCAATAACCCAACCATTTTTATCTGCACAGAGGATAGTACCCGCTTTTGCGGAGTCCGCATTTTCTACAACAGAGCATTCTATAATTTGTATTTTGTAGGTACGTTTGCCGATTTTTAAATTAAAATACAAGCTTGGCCAAGGATAATATGCTCGGGATTTTCTTTCCAGTGACTCCGCAGATTCATGCCATAAAACTTTTCCATCAGATTTGCTGATTTTATGTGCGTACTCCGCAATATTACAGTCCTGTGGAATAGCCTCTAAATCCCCATTTGTAATTTTCGACAATATTTTTACAATCTTTTTTGCAGCCAAAATACCCAAATTTGATTCTAAAACCCTTGCATTGTCAGATTCCCCAATAGAAATTCGGTAATTGGCAAACATCGGTCCTGCATCAAGGGCTTTTACTATACGCATGATAGTAACACCTGTTCCTTTATCCCCGTTAAGAATCGCTGTCTGAATTGGAGATGCGCCCCGATATTTTGGTAAAAGCGATGTATGTATATTAATGCAATCTATCTTAGGAATATCAAGAAGCTCCTGTTTAAGAATCTGTCCGTATGAACATACCAGAATTATATCCGGTTTCAGATCCTCAAGAGTTTTCAAGTAATCTATGTCTCCAGCAGATTTAGGCTTATCAATCTTAATATTTGCGGACTCCGCAAATGCCCCCACCGGAGATGGACTGAGAATGCGTTTTCGTCCCTTCGGACGATCAGGCTGAGTTCCTATGCCAACCAAATTAATCCTTTCTGAGCTAATTAATTCCTGCAAAATAGGGATTGCAATATCACCTGTTCCTAAAAAATAAACCCTTATAGCTTGATTTGTCATAATTAAAGCACCATTTTGTATTTTAAAAGTATGGAGAGTTAAAATACAGTGAAAAAAAGGAAATCCAAGATGAATACAGGCGCAATTGGAATAGGAAGCAATATTGGAGATCTGAAAAAGAATATTTCTTTAGCATTGAAGCTCTTAAAAACTGAAGGAATTGAACTTATCAGACAGGCTGAATCTATGAAAACAACTCCACTTAATTGCCCAGAGAAAACCCCTGATTTTTTAAATACTGCTATAATATGTAGATTCTCCTGTTCTCCCGAAAAACTTTTAAAAATATGTAAAAAAATTGAAACTCAGATGGGACGCCCCATAATGCACGCTAAAAATTCCTCGCGGATTATTGATTTGGATATACTGCTTATCAAGGATATTTCTATTCAATCTAAAATGCTTACAGTCCCGCATCCTGAAATGTTGAAAAGAGAATTTGTTCTCAAACCTCTTTTTGAAATAGCCCCTGATTGGAATATTCCAGGAACCTCTCTCACGATAGAAGACGCAATGCAGAAATTGTAAAAATAGGTTTTGTACATCTTTTTGCTGTTTTTACTTGATTTTTCAGAAAAGTTAATTAATTTATGCAAAAATAACGAAAAACTAACTTAATTTTAATCTATTTTTAACAAAAATAAGGAGGTTTATTGAGTATCAAACATTTATAGCATCATGACATTTGAAAAAAACCGTGTTGTAAAATGCTTGTGAAAATCGTATTGCGATCACATAAGCACCAATTTAATTTGAAAATTTGAAGTCAATCAAAAACAAGGATCAAAAATGGAAAAAATCACAAAAATTATTGCTGTACTCGCTGTATGTGTAATATCAACCGCTGTATTTGCTCAAGAATCATCATCTCTCCTCAAACCTGTAAACGATCTCAATCTTGGAACATTTTCAGGACACGCACAGCTTCTTTACTCAGATCTTAAAATAGATGGATTAGGTAGTACTAACGGCGAAGGAAATGCAAATTCAACTACTCTAGGACTTAAATTAGACTATGTTTCTCCTACTTTTGCAGGATTAACACTTAGTCTTTCTTATATTGACACCGAAGTACTTGGTTCTGGTGGTGGTGCTTTCGACACTGGAAAAGCGGCTGGTGCTTTTATTGGCAATGGTGGTTTCAGCATTTTGAATGAAGCATATATCAGCTATAATGCTGCTGCTCTCGGACTTGAAAAAACTACTTTAATTGTTGGACGTAAGGTTCTGGATACAGAAGTAATGACTCCGGGTACTGTTACTGCATGGCAGAAAGAACGCAGTTATGAATGTGCTGTTATGATTTCTGAAGATATTCAAGATACAGTACTCATACTCGGACATCTCGAACGCATGAGTAATGTATGGGCAACGGATGACGCATGGAAATTCGGAGATCTGTCAGAAGATCTTCTCGGATTGGGTTGGCAAACCAGAGGCGTTGAATATTTCCAGACTACATATAATGGAATTGCAAATATGGAAATTGCAGTTTATGACGCATATCTTCATGACATTATGAATGTTGCGGGTACAAGAATTAAGTATGACATTGATGAAGCTCTTAGCTTGAATGTTTGGTACAAACATGAATGTTCTATCCAGGAAATCGACAATTTAACAGATGAGGGAAAAATTATCAATAGTAATCTCTACAGTGCATCATTGACTTATGCTGCAGAAAATTTTACAATTGAGCCTGGTTTTGTTATTATGGGTGGAAATACAGCTAAAGGAACTGCTCTTGTTAATCAAACAACACTTGGTTTTAATCATCCTTTGGCAGAAACTATTCTTTATACTGATCAGTGGAATGGTGGAGCAGATACATATTTTGTAAAAGTTGATACAAAAATAGGAAAAACTTCTGCTTATTTGCTCGCTGCATATACCAATAATGATAGTGGAGTTGATGTCAGCGATGGATACGAAATTGATCTTATGGTCTCACGTCCTATTGTCGAAAATCTTGATGCTTCAGTAAAGCTTGCATACGCAAGAGGCGACAGTAGTGTTCCAGCAACGGATGATGTTGTTACTACACTTGCACAGGTTTATCTGACATATACTTTCTAAGAATTTTTTAGAATTTAGGTAGAAAATTTTAAGCCAGATGTCCTTGATTGGACATCTGGCTTTTTTTTTAAATCTTGTTTATTACACATTTAATTTATAGAAATTTTTTTCATAGCAAAATATAATTGTATATTAAAAGATAAATTTTTTTGAGGAAAAGAATTTGATTTCGGATGCGATTCAGGTTTTATTTTCTTCTAACCTTTCTTTTTCCGATGATTCGTCCTTTATCTTTATATTCTATGATTGGAGAAACCTGCCTTACAGCATTTTTATAGTTCTCAAGTTTGTTTTCCTTTTTGATATCCCGTGGGCTAATTTGAATAACCAAAGGTCTATGATCGGATGAAACAAAACCTAATGGATTGTCGGGGATACAGGTGCCTTCATCTATTATCTCTGGAAGCAGACCATAGGATGCAAACGCATAGTCAATCCTGGCATATGTATCAGCGTCATCCCAAAAATGTGTCCAACTGCATTTACGGGAATCAAGAGGACGTAAATCGTATAACCTTTTTTTATCACCGTATCGTCTGTAAACTATATAACCTATTGGAGAAGAATCACAAGTATCATTCATATCTCCAACAACAAGAGCATTTATGTTTGCCCAGTCTTTTTTTAGATAATTGTTAACAAAATATCTAAGATGTCTGGCTTCATAACGCCTCATGTCTGATTGTCCCATCTTATGAAAAATTTTTGATTTTAAATGTGCTCCAAAGAGTTCCAAAGTATAACCGTTTGACCATTTGAAGGTAACATGTGCATATCCTCTTGAAATTGGAATGGTTACTCCTTTCAATTCATAGGTTGTTGTTGTGTCATGAGAAATCTCAAATGGTTTTATCTTTGAGAATATTACCAAACTCCTGGTTTTGTCGACCTGGGAATTTACTAATGTTCTGTATTTATAGTCAACTCCGGCATCTTTCAATAAACTATACAACTCTTTCATCCCCCAGTAATAACCAACTTCTGAAAAGACTGCAATGTCTGCATTAATCAATTTGATAGTAGCTACTGTTGCTTTTTTGGATCCCGGAGGCTTTAATTTAGCCAATTTTGATTTCTTTGAAAAAAAATTATAGAGATTATAGTTGAGAATTTTTATAGTTTTTGGTGCTTTTGGTAGTGATTGCAGATTTTTAGTTTTTTCGTTTACTTTTTCCTCTGAAAAAAGAGAAAATGAAAACAAAAAAGCATAAATAAATATTCGATATAATTGTAGTTTAAATAATGTCATTTTTCCTCCATTTGATAAAAATTGCTATTTATTGTTCTCAATGTATAACTTTAATTAACCCTTAGACTAAAAGAGGTTGGGGTTGCCACGAATGCACGAATAAGGGCTGTTTTGCAGCCCCTTATGTATGCTAACGCCCTGCAAAACGGGGCTAGTAGGAACGAGACTCTTGCAAAATAGAAATACTTTAAAAAAAATAAAACCGTTTGTAGTAGGGTTGTTTTGCAGCCCGTTATGTATACTACAGAACTCCTAGTTATCAAGTAACTTAGATTCCCTTTTTCATCCATAACAGGGAGGGCTTAGTTGTGTGTCTCTCATTTTGA